>CADALS010000001.1 GCA_902788795.1 uncultured Eubacteriales bacterium
ACGGCAACAAGGCGAAGACCGTTTCCATCGAAGCGGAAGAAGACTTTACCAAGCCTCCTGCCCACTACACCGAAAGTTCGCTCCTTTCCATGATGGAAAGTGCGGGCAAGCTGGTGGAAGACGACGAACTGCGGGACGCCATGAAGGAACGTGGCCTCGGCACCCCCGCCACCCGCGCAGCCATTATCGAAAAGCTGGTCAGCGACAAGTACGTGGTCCGCGACGGCAAGGACATGATCCCTACCGCCAAGGCCTTTGACCTGATCAAGGTGCTTTCGGCCATGAACTGCGACGCCCTCACCAGCCCGGAACTCACCGGTGAATGGGAATACAAGATGGACCTGATTTCCAAGGGCAAGGAATCCCGGGAAGAGTTCATGAAGGGCATCGTGGAGATGACCCGCACCATGGTAAAGAACATTAAGGGATTCAAGGAAGAACACACCGAGGGCGAAGCCAAGTTCAGTCCCGTAAACGGCAAGAAGGTTTTCGAGACCGTGAGCCGCTACAAGACCGAAGACGGTATCGTCATCCGCAAGATGATTGGCGGAAAGCGCCTTACCGACGAAGAAGTGGTGGAACTCTTGACCAAGCGGAAAATCGGCCCCCTTACGGGATTCCGCAGCAAGAAGGGTTCCGAATTTTCGGCGGTGGTCATCATCAACGACCCCTGCGAGAACCCTACCGGTGCGACCTACGGGGTGGAGCGCTGGACGGAGCTGGTGAGTTTTTACAACGAGCTTTCAAAGAAGGGCCCGGTAGTCATCATCAACGACATTGCCTACCTGGACTACGATTTCGACTGCGATAACGCAACGGCCTACCTGGGCTGTTTCAACGATATTTCCGAGAATGTAGCTGTGATGCTCTGCTTCAGCTGCTCCAAGCTGCTTACGGCTTACGGCATGAGGCTTGGCGCGCTGGTGGCGCTGGCGCAGAAGGACGAGGACGCGGAGGCGCTCTCCAGCACCTGCATACGCTACGGCCGCACAAACTGGGGCAACACAAACAACGGCCTGATGGCCTGCTTCGTGGAGATCATGAAGAACCACAAGGAGGAGCTGCTGGCTGAAAAGCGCCAGGCTATAGAGTCCCTGAAGGCGCGCAGCGAGGCCTTCGTGAGCGGCTGCAGGGAGCACGGGGTGGAGATCTTCCCGTACCTGGGCGGCTTCTTTATAACAGTGCGCGTGGAGGACCCCGCGCTGCTGGATAGGGTAACGGACAAGCTGATAGAGGACCACATCTACACCGTTAAATATCCCAAGGGCATAAGGTTTGCGATCTGCAGCATGAGCCTTGAGGACTGCAAGGTGGCTCCGGCAAGGATACGGAAGGCCTTCGACAAGGCTCTGGCGGAGATGAAGTAAATAAGAAAGGATCGGGGCGCAGATCTGCGCCCTGAAGCATGTTATGAAGAGCTTCCTGATCGAGGGGCGCCAGAGCGCGGCCTACAACGACAGCGCTTTTGGGGCAATGGATGCCTGCCGGCGCGATATGATAGAGTTTCCCGATCTGACGGTGAACGCCACGGCCGGCACCTTTTGGGGTGCGGACGGCCGGATAGCCGCGTACAAGACGGTCTACGATCTTTACGATTCTATTGACCCGAAGCGCAAGGCGGCGTACGCGACTGACTTGCTGGGCAACAAGGACTACCGGGATGCGGTGTTCAGCTGGCTCAACCGGCTTGGAAACATCCGCACCGCGCACAGCGTTATCGCCAGCCCGGGCGGCACCGGCGCGGTGGCTTTCGGCGTGTTCAACTGCGTGGAGAAGGGCGATGAGCTGCTGATCCCGGACATCGGCTGGATCAACTACCGCGTAATGGTGGAGGAGTGCGGCGCAGTTCCCGCGTATTACAGCTTCCTGGAAGGCGCGGAGGGCGCTGCGTGCAATGTTAGCGCGGCTGATGCTGAACGCAGGGGCAGTGCGGATGCTGCAGCCCAGAGCCGGCTTGGGATCGCGGACCTGAAGGCTCAGAGCCGCCGCATCATGGAAAAGCAGGGCCGGCTGACCGTGGTCATCAACGACCCCTGCCAGAACCCTACCGGCGCAAGCTTCGGGCCGGAGCTTTGGGCGGATCTGATGGAGTTTTACAACGAGCTTTCCGCGCAGGGACCTGTGGTCATAATCAACGACGTCGCCTATCTGGACTATTCTGAAGACCCGGAAAACGCAACGCGCTACTTTGACGCGTTTGGCGGGCTTTCGGAAAACGTTGCGGTGCTGCTGGCTTTCAGCTGCTCCAAGCTTCTGACCGTGTACGGCCTGAGGCTCGGCGCCTGCGTTATCCTGACGCAAAAACAGGAGGACGCGGACAGCCTACAGGCGGCATTCGTGCGCTACGCGCGCAGCAACTGGGGCACTGTCAACAACAGCCTGATGCAGTGCTTTGTGGAGATCGTCAGGGACCACAAGGATGCGCTGCTGGCCGAAAAACAGCAGGCCATAGACGCGCTTTCGGAGCGCAGCCTGGCTTTTATTGAGGCGAGCCGGGCCTGCGGACTGGAGCTATACCCGTACTTCGGCGGCTTTTTTGTGACCGTCCGGGTGAGCGACCCAGGCCTTTTGCAGCGCTTTGACGCCGAGCTGAAAAAGGACCACATCTATGGTGTGAAATATCCTGGCGGCATGCGATTCGCCATCTGTGCGCTGCAGCCGGCCACCTGCGCCAGCCTCCCCGCCAGGGTCAAAGCCGCGCTGGAAAGGGCGGAGGGTAAGTAGGCTGCGCCGGAAAAGGCAGAAAGGCTGTAAAGTCACCCAGTAAAAGGGCAGAAGCGGAGTATGGCAGAAGCGAAAAGTAAGAAAAACAGTAAATCTGCGCAGAAAAAGGGCAGAAAGTCGGCAGATCCGCTGTCAGAGAAAAACACAGCATATTAATAGGCAAAAAGACTGTAGATATACGCAAAAGTATATACATAACAGTGCAGAGTGCGCCATTTGAGGGAGATCCGCAGATGGCGCTTTTCTTGTGCAGTCAGCAGAGCGGCGTGCAGAGCGTTAATTATAGTCGAATCGCGTGCCAAATGCTGCTTATAGTCGATTTGCGTGAAAAATGGTGATGAAAAAGAGAGATTATGGTCTACAAATAGACATTGTTTTGAAAAATCGGACTTTGGGGGCAAAAAAGGTGGTTCAAGACAACAAATGAATCTGTTACAAAATTTGGAAACGCTCAAAAGAAGAGCTTACAACGTGAAAAATGGAAAATTAAAGCAGCAATAACAAATAATGCTTGACAATAAAGCCAATTAATGGTAATTATAGCCATGAAATCGCGTTACTATAACTCAAAAGATATAATCGAAAGGGCAGAGATTATGGACTACTACCAGAAGCTGGAAGAACTGTTGTCACAGATGGCTTTAGAATGCAAAATAGTCAAAAAAATTGCAAACAAGCCGTCCAGAAGCTCGCTTATGATCACAACTTATGGCGGAAGGCGGGAGTTTTCTGCGGTCAGCTGGAACGATGGCATCAGGAAGCGCAGATCGATCAACAAAGACGAGGATAGGATCTACAGGCTCGCCAATCTTGCGTATACAAAGGAACTTGCGGCGCGGCTCAGCTATGATAAAGCGTTGTTGGAGAAGGCTCTAAAGCAAATGCGGCCGCTGGATTACATGTCTATGCTGCCGTCGCTGCCGAAGCACTTTGATCTGCTGGACCCTGATCGGGTAATGCATCCGGAAAAATACGGAAAGCGGCCCCCCTGTCCCAATCCGTCCAGGCATGTTCTTCCGACAGAGCTGTCCTTAAGCATAGAAACAGATCTCTGGGAGTGGGCGCGCAAGCCTTACTGCGAAAATACTATCCATCCGGAGGCCAAGATCCATCGGACGCGGCAAGGACTGCTCTGCCGGTCCAAATCAGAGGCTTTTATATTCGGTATCTTTATGGATCTGGGGATCCCGTTCCATTACGACGAAGTATTTACGGTTTACGGACGCAGGGTGTCGCCGGATTTTGCCGGGGTCAGGAGAGATCATGCGCTGATCCTGGGCGAACACCGTGGCCTGCAGAGCGTTGAGTATTTGCAGAAAAATGCCTGGAAAGAGCAGCTGTATGCGGAGGCTGGCTTCTATCCAGGCATTAATTTATTCTATACTTTTGATGGGCTTGCCGGGGCGCTGAATGTCAGCCTTGCTGAGGCTATGATACGTGAGATCTTCTGGCTCTGACCCGGCGGAGCATAAGGGGCGTGCCGGAAATGGCATAAAAAGAGCTCAGAGGTGCGCAGTCTGCAGTGGTTTCACCACTTTTGGATGTGTTTTTGCAGCTCTTCGATGGCCAGGATGTAGCCGAAGAAGCCTTTGCCCTGGATGGTGCTTACGCAGTGAGGGCGCAGGTAGGAGATCCTGCGGAAGTCCTCGCGGGCATCGGTGTCTGAAATGTGCACCTCCACGACGGGCAGGGGCGCAACCGCGGCCACTGCGTCGGCTATCGCGACGCTGGTGTGGGTGTAGCCGCCCGGGTTTATCACGATGCCGTCGTACTTTTCGAAGTAGGCGTTCTGGATCCAGTCGATTATCTCGCCCTCGTGGTTGGACTGGCGGCATTCGGCGGTGCAGCCCATGTGCAGGGCCTCGGTCTTGATGTAGCGGACCAGCTCGTCGTAGCTGCCGTCTCCGTATATGTTGCGTTCTCTGATCCCGAGCATGTTGAGGTTCGGGCCGTTGATGACCATTACTTTCATGGTTTTGCTCCGTTCTGTGATCTGCGGCTGGTGTGGTCTTGCTCCGTTCTGTGATCTGCGGCTGGCGCGGTTTGTTTACGCTCTATAAGTGTTTTGTGACTGCTGCGCCGCAGCTTTGCAGCGCTTCGAAAAATCCGGGCCAGCTCTTGCTTACGGCTTCTGCACCCTCTATTGAGACCGGTCTGCCGGTGCCTGCCGCGAGCACGCTGAGCGCCATTACTATGCGGTGGTCGCCGTGGCCGGAAAGGGCAATTGGGTGGTCGCTGTGGCTCTGCTTCGCTGCCGGATCCCCGTGCACCAGCACGGTCTCGTCCGGGTAGCTGCCGCTGACTTCCATTGAAAAGCCAAGCTTTGCGAGCTCTTGCTGCATTGATGCGATGCGGTCCGATTCCTTGAGCCTCAGCCTGGAGACCCCTGTAAACACGCTTGTGCCATCGGCCTGGGTGGCCATTGCAAAGAGCAGGGGGCCAAGGTCAGGGCAGGAAGAAAGGTCCGCATGGATAGCGTGCAGCGCCTGAGCGCCGGTCTGCGTATTGCAGGTGCCAGCCTTAAACATCCGGATGAACTCCAGCACTGCTCTGTCCGGGTGATGAGACTGGGGGTCCGCCCCTTTAAGCTCTGCTGGCACGCCGGTGAGCGCCGAGAGCACGGCGATGTTCGCCGCAGAGGACCAGTCGCCCTCTATCCTGCAGCTGAAGGGTTTGTATTTCTGGCGGCCGGGCACGCGTATGGTGCTTCCGTCCGGCTGCACCTCAACGCCTGCGCGCTGCAGAGCGTCGATAGTCATCATTGCGTAGAGCGCGGACTGCAGAGGCGTGGTCAGAACGATCTCGGAGTCCTCGTCCAGGGTGGGCAGCAGAAACAGCAGCCCGCTCACGAACTGGGATGAGATGTTGCCCGGGATCTCGAACCTTCCGGGCTTCAGGCCGCCCTGCACGATCAATGCGTTTTCCTGAAGCTCCCAGTACGCGTCTGCTTCTTTATATATCTTTTCGTAGACTTCGAGGGGCCTGTCCAGGAGCCTGCCGCGCCCGGTAAATACGCAGCGCCTGCCGCTTTGCGCAAGCAGCGGTAGCAGGAATCTCAGCGTGGTGCCGGATTCGCCGCAGTCCACGCGAAGTTCTCTGTCAGAGCAGCCGCAGTCAATGCGCAGCGCGCCGCCGACTCCCGCCGCGCAAAAAGCTTTGAGCGCGGCAGTCGTTGCCCTGATATCGTCGTTATCCGCAAGGCCCGCTATGCAAGATCTGCCCGTATCGGCCTTATCCGCAAGGTCCTCCACCGACGCCCCGCCTGCCAGCGCAGCGCAGATCAGCGCCCTGTGCGACGCAGACTTGCTCGGCGGCAGATCCACGCGATATAGATCAGGTATTTTATTGTTGCAGGAGATCTCAACTGTCATATTGCATCAAAACTGCTTGTATCCGAAACCGCTCAGCGCAGCCGCAACGTCGCCGGTGATCCCGTCCGGATCCGCGTCCGCCTGCACCCTTACATCCGCGTAGGCCTCGTACATGCCCAGCCTCTCGTAGTAGAGTTTCCTAACGGCGTCGTCGTTGGGGGAGAGCGGCCTGTCCGGGGTGCCGCGCAGCAGATCCACGCTGCGGTCAAGCCAGACTATGGTGCCGTTCGCGGCAAGTCGCCTCATGTTGTCCGGGTCCTTTATGATCCCGCCGCCGGTGGCTATCACAAGGCCTTCCTTTACGGCAAGCTCTGCGGCCAGCTTCTTTTCTTCCTCCCGGAATTCAGCCTCTCCGCGCGCAGCGAAAAAGTCCGCGATAGGCATTCCTATGCGCTTTACGAGCTCTCCGTCCATGTCCACGTAGGTCTTGCCGAGCTGCTCTGCCAGGCGGCTGCCCACGGCAGTCTTACCGGAAGAAGGCATGCCAATAAGCACTATGTTGCCGAGCCTTTTGATAAGCTCCAGCTTGCAGCTTTCAAGAAGCGCCGGATCCAGCGGCTTTCCCGTAAACAGCTCGTCCGCCGCGTGCGCCTGGGCCACCAGCATGTGGAAGCCTCCGGAAGCCGGAAGCCCCATGCGCCTTGCTTCCCAGACCAGGCGTGTCCTCATGGGGTTTGCGATAACGTCCAGCACGGCACAAAGCCTTGGGAAACGGCTCAGATCCACTATCTGGCCGTCCAGCTCCGGGTACATGCCCACGGGCGTGGCGTTGATTATAACTTCAATATCCTCTGCGCGTTCGTACATCTTGGGGTAGGTGATGACCTCCGCCAGGCGGCCCGTATTGCTAAAGGTTCCGTCTGCCTGAGGCTTGTCCTCTGGCGGATCTATGTTTCTTCTTACTATCACCGGAGTCCCGCCAAGCTGGCGAACGCCTTCTTCAGCGGCCCTGGAGGCCCCGCCGTAGCCTAAAATGGCGCAGCGCTTTCCATCAAGGCTTATTCCGGCGTGCTCTACCATGCTCACGAAACCCATGCAGTCCGTGTTGTAGCCGGTAATAACGCCGCCGCGGTTGACTATGCAGTTTACGGCACCGATGCGTTCCGCAGCCGGATCTATATGATCCAGGTATTTAATGACCGTGCTCTTGTAGGGGATGGCCACGTTTATGCCGTCGAAGGGCTTTTCCGCAAAGTAAGCATCCAGCTTCTCAGCGTCCAGCACGTGCAGGCGGTAATTCTCCCCTATAAGGTATTTATGTATCTCCGGGGACTTGCTGTGCCCCAGCGGTTTTCCTATCAGTTCTAATCTCATCTGTCGTTCCTCAGCCACATGTAGCCGTATCTTTGCGCGTAAAAGTCCGCTATCACCAGAGCCGTCAGAGCGTCCAGGACGGGCCTTGCGCGGTGGATTATGGCAGGGTCGTGCCTTCCTTTTATGCTGAGCTCCGCGGGCTGCAGCGTTTGAATATCAACGCTTTGCTGCGTTTTTCCTATGGACGGCGTGGGCTTTACGACGGTCCTGAAAACTACAGGCATGCCGTTTGTTATCCCCCCGTTTACGCCGCCGCTGTTGTTGCTGGTTGTGACTATCTTGCTGCCTTCCACTGCAAAGCTGTCGTTGGCCTGGCTTCCGCGGCTTTGTCCAAGCGCGAACCCGGCTCCGAACTCCACGCCTTTTATAGCAGGCACGGCGAACATGGCTTTGGCAATTTCGCCTTCTATGGTATCGAATATGGGCTCTCCTATGCCGGCATCCAGCCCGCAGACTGCGGTCTCCAGCACGCCGCCAACGGAGTCGGATTCTGCAGCGCAGCGTTCTATTATCTGCTGCATCTCCGCTGCCGCGCTGCTGTCCAGCACCGGAAACTGAAGTCCGGCAAGGGTTTTTATATTTTCTGCAGGGTCGTCCGCAAAAGGCCGGTCTTCAGCCGTCGCCATCCTTGCTATGTGGGTGCCTATCAGTATGCCTTTTTCTTCGAGCGCCTGCTTGATGATGGCGCAGGCAGCAACTATGGGAGCCGTCAGCCTTCCGGAAAAATGACCGCCCCCGGAAGCGTCCTGGAATCCCAGGTACTTAGCCTGGGCTGTAAAGTCCGCGTGCGAAGGCCTTGGGACTGTGCTGTTTTGGTAGTCCTGGCTGCGGACGTCGGTGTTCCTTATGATCAGGGCCAGCGGTGTGCCCTCGGTAAGGCGGTTCTTAACACCGGAAAGGATCTCCGGTATGTCTGCCTCGCGCCTTGCTGTGGATATGCTGCCGTAGGCTCTGCGCTTGTCCAGCTCCGCTGCCATGTAGTCCGTGTCCACCTTAAGCCCCGGCGGCAGGCCTTCCAGCACTGCACCTATAGCCGGTCCGTGGGACTCTCCGAATATGGTAAGTTTTATCGTTTTTCCGAAACTGCTGCCCATACAAGCCTCCTGTTTAACACTTTATTATAATATTTGATTCAGGCGGTTAGCAAGCTAAAAGGGAAAATTGGAAAAAACTGTGAATTAGTGCGAAATGATACTGGACAACAACTGCATGCAATGATACAATAATTCCGCAAGCAAGACTTGCAATACGTCCAAGACATCACATTAAAACACTCGGGAGCTTCCTTCCCGAGTGTTTTACTATCTGCCGCTGTTACTTGTCCATCCATTTGCAGATGTAATACGCTATTACTCCAGCGAGGATAAATGGGAAAATATAGCAAGAAATAAATGGCTGAACTGAAAAATATTACCACTTCTATTATCGGTTGCGCTATGGTATAATAATCTGCTATGAAAGAGATCGTCATTGCTGAAAACGATGCCGGACAGAGGCTGGACCGCTTCCTTAAAAAGTACCTGGCTCAGGCCCCGCTGTCCGCAATATACAAGGCAGTAAGAAAAGACGTCAAGGTGGACGGAACGCGCCGCAAAGAGGACTACCAGCTCCAGGCCGGGGAGGTCCTTCAGCTTTACGTGTCTGACGCCCAGCTGGAAGAGTGGACCCGCAAAAGGGAAACTGTAAAGGCAAAGCGCCAGTTCACCATAGTCTACGAGGACGATAACATAATCATAGTCAGCAAGCCTTTCGGCCTTCTTGTGCACGGAGATAAGACGGAAAAGAAGGACACCCTGGCAAACCAGGTCCTGGACTACCTCATTGAGACAGGCGCCTACGTTCCAAGGGCGGAGAAGAGCTTCACGCCAAGCCCCGCGCACAGACTGGACCGCAACACCACAGGCACAGTGGTATTCGGCAAGAACGCGGAGGCCCTCCGGGAGCTTTCAAGAGCATTCAGAGAGGACGGCTGCGTGTCCAAGTACTACTACACCGTAGTGCACGGCAAGCTAGACGAGGAGCAGCAGCTCAAGGGCAGGCTGCTTAAGGACGAGGCTAAAAACATAGGCAAAGTCCTCCCCTTGGATGACGAGCGCGGCAAATACATAGAAACTATCGTAAGGCCTATAACCTTCAGCAAGGGAGCCTTCGGCAAGGGCAGAAACGCCCGCGGCTACAGCCTTGTGGATGTGGAGCTCGTTACCGGCCGCAGCCACCAGATAAGGGCTCATCTGGCAAGCATAGGCCACCCGCTGGCAGGAGATATAAAATACGGCGGCAGAGCGCTTTCGGTCCCGGGCACAGATATGGTGCTCGGCAAGACCACTCAGGCGCTGCACGCCTACAAGATAGAGTTCAAAAACGCGCAGGGAATATTGGAGTATCTCAACGGACAGAGCTTCAAAGCGCCGCTCTCGCAAAGCTGGGAGCCCCTGCTGGAAAGCATATTCGGAAAGGTCAGAACAGATCTATGAGCGATAACGAAATAAAAGAACAGGAAATAAAGGATATCCAGGAGGCTGCAGTTCCGGACGCCACGGACATCAGCGCGCTTTTAGCGGAAGATCCGGACGCCGCAAATGCAGCAGCTGAAGCCTCCGCTGAGGAGAAGTCCGCAGATAATATCACTTCAGAAGAGGAAAAGCTTGCCCCTGCAGAGGAAAAGCCCGCGGAAGAAAAGCCCGCAGAAGAAGCTCCGGTCCTCAAGGAAATAAAGATCAAGGACGTAAAAAAGGTCTTCACCCCGGACGAGCTCAAAAGAAAGAACACCAGGGAGTGGATCAAAGACATAGGCATAGCCGCCATCATAGCCATCATCTTCCTGCAGCTCATAACCCCCACACTGGTGCGCGAGCACTCCATGGAGAACACCCTCCGCGAAAACGACTACGTTATCGTAAGCCGCAGGCACTACAGCTGGCTGGGCAACGATCTTCAGCGCGGGGATATAATAGTCTTCAGCAGCGAGCTCACCACAGGCCTTGGCTTTAAGAAAGTCCTTGTAAAAAGGGTCATTGCGCTGCCCGGAGACACCATATCCATAACCGCAGGCAAGGTCTACGTAAACGGCGAGGAGCAGGACCAGAGCTTCACCAAGGACGGCTACACCGCCAGCGGTCTTTCGGAGGTAACGGTTCCGGAAGGGCACATTTTCGTAATGGGCGACAACCGCCAGAACAGCACGGACAGCCGCAACACTTCCGTGGGATTCGTTGATATAAACAGGGTCAGGGGCAAGGTAGTGTTCCGCCTCTTCCCGCTCAGCAGGGCCGGGGGTTTCTAAACTTCTATGGCAGAAAGAAAGATCATAACTAACAACAAAAAAGCGCGCCACGACTATTTCATAGAGGAAGAGTACGAGGCAGGCCTGGTCCTCACCGGCACGGAGATCAAATCCATCCGGGGCGGCGGCGCCAGCCTGCGCGATTCTTTCGCCAAGGTAGACAAAGGCGAGGTCTGGGTCTATAATATGAACATCAGCCCTTACGACCAGGGCAACCGCTTCAACACGGACCCCAAGCGCCCCAAAAAGCTGCTGCTCCACAAAAAGGAGATCAGAAAGCTGGTGGGCTACATCAGCCAGGACGGACTCACGCTGGTCCCTCTGGATGTGTACCTGGACGCGCGCGGCAGGGCAAAGATGACCCTTGCTGTGGCAAAGGGCAAAAAGCTCTACGACAAGCGAGAGGACATCGCAAAGCGCGACGCGGCCCGCGATATAGACCGCAGGATGAAAAATAAATAGAAAACAGCGCCGGCCTGCAATGCCGGCAAACACAGTGCGCTTGGCGCGCTGCATCCCGGGGGCGTAAAGGTTTCGACGGGGGCAGTGAAGCCGGGTAAGCGAGCCGGAGTCGGCCAGGTCTCCGTTAAAAATGGCCCGTTTAAAATAAACGCTAAAAGAAACAACAATTTCGCACTCGCAGCTTAGTCTGCCATCGCGCGTCGGCCTTAAATCACCTGCAGTTTAAGAACCCGGCGTCGACTATGCAGGAAACCTTCCTTAAAGTTCTCGGTATAAGGAAGGGCTTACGGGATAGGATGTTTTGCGTCGTGCCGGCGGGCCGCACTTCATCCGAAACTTAAACTACCGGCTGCGCTCGGAGAAAGCCTTGTGGACCTGTTTTCGGACGCGGGTTCGATTCCCGCCGCTTCCACCACACGAAACGAGGGACGGTTCTTGATCCTCTTTTTGGTAATTATTTCCAAAAAGAGGATCAAGAACCGTCCCTCGTTTCGTGCGGCGTGGCGGCGGGAATCGAAGCCTTTGCTGCCTAGATCTTAAACGACAGCTGCAGATAGAACAGTTCCTGAGGATCCGAAAGGTCTATCCCGCAGATCTCGTGGATGCGTTTCAGCCTGTATTTCAGCGTATTGAGATGCACATTGAGAGCCTGCGCGGCAGCGTTCTGGCTGCAGCCTGCATCAAGGTAGGCCGCCAGGGTCTTTTTCATTTCAGAGTCGTTCGCGGCATCGTATGCTTCAAGCTCCGAAAGCGCCGGATGCAGCAGCTCCATGCATATTGGGTTTGAGCGCAGCGCTGTGATAAGGTAGGGCAGCGCAAGGTCTTCCGCGCGTCTTATCCCGGGACTGTCGGAAGCTCCAAGCGCAAAGTCTGCCTGGGCGAGCATGTGCGGCAGCGCGTAGATATCCGAAGACGGAAGCGACACGCCTGTCTTAAGGTTCTCCTGCGGGATCCTTCTGGAGAGAGCTCTTTGAACCTGTTCTTCCATGTCCTTTTCAAGAAGCACGGCTATCCTGTTTTCGAGCTCGCAGCAGACTGCGGGGACTCCGCATCCTTCGAGCTCTGACATTATCATGGTCCGGAAGGTGTGGTTCTGTATGGTGAGGGTCTCAAGAAGCAGGAGCACAAAGCGTCTGGATGCCGCGGAGCCTGCTCCCGGAGTATCCTCCGCAAAACCGGACTGGCAGAGGAATCTGCTTAGGGCTGCGCCGGAAAGCCTCTCTCCGGCAAGCAGCTGGGAAAGTGCCATGCGTTTTGACAGATGCTCCGACCCGGACTGTGTAAATTCATCTGCGTCAGCAAGGTAGCTGCAGATCAGCGGCTCCAGGCATATACCTGTCGAGAACTCGGCCTTATCTTCCGGCGGGAAATAAAGCACGAATCCGACTCTTTCCGTGTCCTGCATTATATACATTCCGATGCAGCTTGTTTTCCTGCCTTGTATCCTCATTATCTGGGGCTTGTCAGACAGATCGTGGCTCTGCATCCCGCGGTCATCCAGAAACACATTTCCAAGAGTTGCGGCGCCCAGAGTGCCTGTTTTCAAAACGTCGTCTGTAAATTCATCTACTCTGGTGAGATTCTTATGCGCTGCTCCGAGCAGCCTTCCGTCTATCGCGAATATATACATGGGGAAGGGGAGCAGCTTTTCGATAGGCTGGATCATATCCTTTACCGGATAGTGCTTTGCCGCGCATTCGAACAGCTGCTGCTCCGCTCTGTTGTAGTGCTCAAAAGCCGCAAGCGTATCGTTGAGCAGGTCTTCGTTGTCCGCGCCGCGGCAGATGATGCTGTTCTGACCGCTGGTCAGGATCATGGCGTCCGAAAATCCCGGGTCCTGGAAGTACCCGCTCGCGGCTCCTACATACACGTAATCCGGGGAATAGCTCGTCCTGCTTCCCGCAAGAAAACGCACTCCCTGGATAGTCATCCCGTCGTGCTGCAGCATAGCTTCTCTCTCATAACCGGAAAGCCGCGTGTAGATCATAGACATACTGAGTTTCATGTGTTCCTCCATTGTCCAAAACAGACAAATAGATTTGGCGTGTTTTTAAAAACATTGTCATCCAAGGACATTATAACCTGTTTTATACTTAAATCACAGATAATTCTGGATCAAACAGTTGTCTTTAATCTACAAATCAAGCACATGGCAGTAACCGGTATCAGGCACTAAGACCAGGGAGGCAAATCATGGCAGAAGGAATGCAGTTCGATTTCAAGGCAAATTACATCAACTTTCTTGAGCACAAGCCGACATCGCTTGTCCCGAATTCGTTTGTAGGCAATAAAGTAATGGGCTTCGGCGCTCTCAACGGTCCGTCCATAGAAAAGGGTAACCAGTTTGGAGATCCTATAGATGGATTCGGCATCAAGTGGGAGTATCCCTCCACAGGAGGCGGCGCAGCTATACCTAATGTCAATTACACTGTAATGGATGATATCTGCGACTGGCGCGAAAAGGTCCATATTCCCGATCCTTCAAAGTTCGACTGGAAGGCTTCGTACGAGATGGAGTGCAAGATGATAGGCGCTCCGGACCGCGAGCACGAGACTGTGGATTTCGGCTTTGGAAACGGCGTTTTCGAAAGGCTTGCCGCTCTTATGAACTTTGAGGACGCTCTCATAGCAATGGCGACCGATCCGGAAGAGGTCAATGCACTTTTCACAGCCATCACAGATTATAAGATCGAGTCTCTCGACTACATAATCGACGCTTATCATCCGGATACGATCACTTACTTCGACGATGTAGCTACTCAGAGAGCTATGTTCATGTCCCCGCAGATATACCGCGAACTGATCAAGCCTCATCACAAGCGTTTTGCCCAGGAATGCATCAAACGCGGGATCAAGCCTATCTACCACTGCTGCGGACACGCGGAAGACATAGTCGAGGATATGATAGACTGCGGCTGGGCTGCATGGAGCTCAGTACAGATCAGCAACGATATCTGCGGTCTTATCGAAAAGTACGGCGACAAAATAGGATTCGTAGGCGGATATGACACCACAGGCCGTCCGGCCATGGTAGACGCCACTCCCGAAGAAGTCCGCGCGGAAGTTAAGCGCTGCCTGGACACCTATGGAAAATACCACAAAGGTTACTGTTTCTTCGGTTTCAGGTATGTCAACTCCCTGGATCCCGCAGTTCTCGGTGCGGCAATGGGGGTGATAGCACAGACTGCTGTCGAATACGGATTCGAGCTGCTCGCGCAGGGCAAATAAAAACAGCTGAATAAGTAAAAGAGGAGCTTTGCGCTCCTCTTTTTTTGCTTGCTTAGTATGCCATTATCCTAGATGTTAAGATTAAATGATCTGGTTAAAAATCATCGCTTGTTGATAAATGTTGTATGGTCTATAATCATTAGTAAAATAATACGGTTAAGGTTTAAGAGTATGAGTTATAAAGTATTTGTTATCAATCCGGGTTCAACATCCACTAAGCTTGCTTACTTCGACGGGGAAGACAAGCTTTTCGAGACCAACGTGTTCCACGATGCTCCGGAGCTTGCAAAGTTTCCGACCATCAACGACCAGTTGCCGTACCGCATGGAGGTCATACAGCAGTTCCTCAAGGAAAACGACATAGACCTTACCGGTGTGGATGCCATAGTCGGAAGGTGCGGCGCCTGCGTTCCCTGCGAGGGCGGCGTTTACGAGATCACGGACCTTCTGATAAACGACCGCAAAAACGCGGCAGGCGGGGTGGAGCACCCCTCGAACCTTGGCGTGCAGCTTGCAGCGGGGCTTCAGAAGATATACGGCGGCAGAGCCTTTACCGTGGACAGCCCAAAGACAGACGAATTCGAGCCGGTGGCAAGGATCACAGGAGTCAAGGGCATATTCAGGGCGTCCAACGTGCACGCCCTGAATATAAAAGGCACTGCAAAAAAGCACTGCAGGATAAACGGCCTGGACTACAAAAACAGCAGCTTTATAGTCTGCCACATAGACGGCGGCATAACCATTTCCGCGCTTAAAAACGGAAGGATAATAGACGCCACGGACAACGCCGGCGGAGAAGGGCCATTTACGCCAACGCGCACAGGGGCGCTTCCGGTCAGCGGAGTGTTCGACACCTTCTTTGACAAGGACCTTAAGGAATCCAGGAAGATCCTTACGCGTGCAGGAGGTTTTGTCAGTTATTTCGGCACATCCAATTCCGACAAGGTGCACAAGATGGTCCTGGAGGGCGACAAAACAGCGGCCTTGGTCTGGGACGCCATGATCTACAATATCTGCAAGTACATTGGCTCCATGGCTGTGGTCCTGGATGGTAAAGTGGACGGCATAGTCTGCGGCGGCGGGCTGCTGCGCTTCGAAGACATAAAGCAGCAGATAGAGAAGAGCTGCGGCTGGATAGCGCCTGTCAGTTTCTACCCCGGAGAGGTGGAGCACGAGGCCATGGCAGCCGGAGCCATAAGGGTCCTTAAAGGCGAGGAAGAGCCCAGGATCTACACCGGGCAGCCCGTCTGGAACGGCCTATAGGAGCTTTTCAACATCCCGCATAGTGCTGCCTGCATCCTGCAGCAGCGGTATAAAGGACACGGCAATGTAACCATTATCAACAAGGTTGCGGTCCGCGTCCTCTTCTTTTGAGAGTACGTCCAGGGTAAAGCTTGCAAAAGCAAAGCGCTGCTTGCCGCCCTCGCTCTCCAGCGGAGTGTAGCGGCACGGGTAGGTAATGTGCGCAAGCCTGGCCGGGCGGTAGCCCTTAAGCTCCTCCCAGGGCAGGTCTGTAGTGTTAACATTGAGTATAGTAAGCGGCGGAATGTTTCCCCTGAACTTGCCGAATATCTCCGGAATTATGCGCAGGAAATTCTCTCCGTATTTAAGGCCCCTTGCGCAGGAAAAACCGATGGCAGGAATGCCCTCTATCGTAGCCTCTCTGCAGGCCGCAATGGTGCCGGAGTAGTTGATATCCGAGCCCACGTTGGATCCGTCGTTCACCCCGGAGCAGACCATGTCTATAAGCACCCCGGAATCCCCAAGAACGCAGAGCGCCAGCCTTATGCAGTCCGCAGGCGTTCCGCTGCAGCTCTTTGCCCAGACAACAGGGCCCTCGAAATCGTCCAGAGGCCAGTCCTCGAGCGTAATGTCGTCGAAAAGCGTGAGCCCGTGGCCTACGCAGGATCGCTGCTGATCTGGCGCGCAGACATAGATATTTACATCCTCAAAGGATTGAAAACCCTTAGTCAGCAGGTGTATTCCGCGGGCAAAGATCCCGTCGTCGTTAGTTACTAGTATATTCATCTTTCTCTCTCTTTCTGTACCCGACTATTTTACAGTAAACAGCGCCGTTTGCCAAGTCCGGCGTGCAGCATCCCCGTGCTTGCTACAGACCCTGTTTTCGGTTATAATTTAATTGGTGCTAATTTGCCCAAAGAATAAACGACGGAGGACAAGCATGGACGATTCCATAATGGAAAGCGGTCTTGAGACCGAAAGAATATGGGGAGAATACCTCGGCCTTATAACCCTGGCCGATCTCAACTCTCAGAACGAAAAAGGCCGCATCCCTGAGATAATCCAGATATGCGAAGTCATGCACGACCGCCGCATGGTCCAGATCGCGGATCACATAAAAAAGAGCGGCAGAAGGCTCATACTTCTTGCAGGCCCAAGCTCTTCCGGCAAGACCACAACGGCTAAAAAGCTCTGCATCCACCTCAGGGCTATAGGCCTTAAGCCTGTATACCTCGGCGTGGACGACTACTACAAGGAGAGGGACGAGATCCCCTTCGGGGAGGACGGCACCCAGGATTTCGAGGCCATAAGCGCCATAGACACGGAGCTCTTCAACCGCCAGGTAGCAGACATTCTGGACGGCAAGACTGTTGACGTGCCGCACTTCGACTTCATCTCCGGCAAGAAGATCTTCGGGCAGCGTCAGGTATGCGCAGGCAAAGACAGGCCGCTGGTAATAGAAGGCATACTGGCCCTTAAGGACGAGCTTACCGCTCACCTTCCAGAGGAGGAAAAATTCTATCTCTACACCTGCCCGCTGTCTTCCCTTAAGCAGATAGACGGCAGCAGAGTAAAGCGCGGAGATATCAGAAAGATCAGAAGGCTGGTAAGGGATCACGCCAAGCGCGGCTGGGACCTGGAGCAGACCTTCAGCATGTGGCCCAAGGTAAGAGCAGGGGAAGACGTAAACATATTCCCTTACAGCAAAAAAGCGGACGAGATATTCAATTCTTCACAGCCTTACGAGCTTGCTGTGCTCAAAAAGCATGCCATGCCGCTGCTTGCCGAGGTCGAAAAGGGGCATAAATACTACGGAGAGGCTCAGAGGCTTAAAAAGCTCCTGGATCAGGTAGACTCTATTGAGGACGAATCCGGAATAGAGGCAGATGCCGTGATCAGGGAGTTCATAGGAGGCGGATCACTATGAAGATAACATTCTGCGGAGCGGCAAGCGGAGTCACAGGCTCCTGCCACATGATCTCCACGGAACATCACAAAATACTGCTGGACTGCGGGCAGTTCCAGGGCGGAGAAGACCCGGACAAGCTCAACAGGGAGGACTTTCCTTTCGACCCCGCGGAGATAGACTGCGTGGTGCTCTCGCACGCGCACATAGACCACTGCGGACGTCTGCCGGTGCTTGTAAAGCGCGGCTTTAAGGGGCTTATCTACTGCACGGACGCTACGGCAGCGCTGCTGGATGTAATGCTCAAAGACGCTGCTCACATATGTGAGCAGGACGCTGAGCGCGAGAACCGCAAAAGAACGCGCGCGGGGCTTCCTCTCATAGAGCCGCTCTATGACACCAACGAAGCGCTGGACACCTTAAAGCATGTGGAGCCAGTCATTTACGACACGCTTGTGGTCCTCAACGAGGAAATGAAGATAGTCTTCAACGATGCCGGCCACATCCTTGGCTCTGCTATCATAGAGCTTTGGGTAACTGAAGGAGAGCGCACATCCAAGCTGGTGTTCTCCGGCGATATAGGCATGGGCGGCCGCCCGATAATCAACGATCCTACCATCATCAAGAAGGCTGACTATGTTATCATGGAGTGCACCTACGGCAACCGCCTGCACGAGCCCAACACAGAGAGCGTGGACAGGCTCATGAACATAGTTGCCACAACTGCCGAGCGCGGAGGGAACACTGTAATTCCAAGCTTTGCGGTAGGCCGCACCCAGGAGCTTTTGTACCAGTTCAACAAGGTATATGACGGCAACACGCCGTTTACGCCGCGCCTTAAGAACGTGCCGGTGTACGTGGACAGCCCCATGGCTGTAACGGCCACGGAGGTGTTCAGGGAGAATGCTCAGGCTTACAACGAGGAGATGCGGGAATACGTCCTTTCTGGGGATCATCCGCTGGATTTCCAGGGCATCCACTTCTCCAAGACTTCTGAAGAGAGCCAGGCAATAAATATAGATACCACGCCAAAGGTCATAATCTCTGCCAGCGGCATGTGCGATGCAGGCCGCGTAAGGCATCACCTTAAGCACAATCTCTGGAATCCCAAGGCATCCGTGGTCTTTGTAGGCTACCAGGCAGAGGGCACTCTTGGCAGGCTGCTTTTAGACGGCGCTTCCGAGGTAAAGCTCTTTGGCGAGGCTATAGCGGTGAACGCCCAGATCCACAACCTGCAGGGCTTTTCCGGCCACGCGGACAGGGACGGGCTCTTCAAGTGGCTGTCGGGCTTCCAGCACAAGCCTCAGGAGATCTTCCTGGTCCATGGAGAAGAAGACTCCAAGCACGAATTCGCGGCCTACGTAAAGGACCACCTTGGCTGGGACTGCAATGTGGTGGAGGGTGTTTCTGAGTTCGACCTTGGGGAGAACACCTCCAGGACTTCGCTCACTTCAGCCGAGCACGAGATAGCTTCCGACAACAGCAAGCAGGAGATCAAGGAAAGGCTCAAGGCGGCGCTCTCGGATGTTTCAGACGTTATAGACAACGCGGAGGCAGCTGCGGACAGCAAGCTCACGGACGAGCAGATCGTGGCTTTAAAGAACCGCATCGCGGCTCTGGAAAAGGAGATAATCAATCTGGGCGCAACGGTTTCCAAATAAGAGATCTTAAGGGGCTCCGGCAAGGGGCCTCTTTTCTGATGCAAGTACTTTTTTCTAAAGCCCACTTATCCTTGCCTTGCATGTCTAAAAGTATTAAAATATATCTATTATGAAGAACATTACTACTTATTCAGCCCGCAGAAGCAATATCTTTGTGTGGCTCACCGTCCTGCTTATGCTTGCATCTGCAGTGACCAGGATCATCTGGCTCTCAAAAACCGATGAGAGCGGCCTGTTCTTCGCAGTCGTTTTCGGGGTACTTCCGCTTGCGGCAAATCTGCTGATCGCGCTGCGCCTGCCGCTTAGAGGCGAAAAGTACTTCTACGTTACTGTGAGACCGGTCATTTGTATTACAGTTTGTTTCTTCGTGAGGATCTTCAGGGTGTCCGCAAACATCGAAAGAAGCGGCTGGCCCTTCATCTTCGTGATACTCAGCGCTCTGCTGTGCGCTTTCCAGGGCTTCCTCTACTACAAGACGTTCTCCGGAAAGGTAAAGACCAAGCTCTGGGTCCTGCTGCTCTACGCAGCCGGTATTGCAGCTGCCATTGCAGACCGGAACACCAGGGCCATAGTTCCTGCTGCCTTTGAGTACGGAGAATTCGAAGTCCTGTCCGATATAGCCATGGCGCTTGGCATCATCACGATGATCCTTTCCGCAAGGAGACTGCCGGAGCCCAAAGAAGGCGAGCCCTACCGCTTCCGCTATGGGGACCGCATGGACGGCAGGCTGGTTCGCGGCGGAATTCCTCTGGACAAAGTATCGCCTTACATCATGGTCACCCGCAACACAGCGGACAACATGCTCAAGGATTCCATAGACGTTACCGGCATGGAGCGCTACATCCATAAAAAGCGCCGCGAGGGCTTAAAGCACTTCGGCATCACACACGTTATAATCGCGTCCTACATGCGCACCTGCGCGGAATTTCCGGGCCTTATGCGTTTCCTTTCGGGCCAGAAGGTCTACCAGCGCATGAAGGTCACCATGAAGATGGTCGTTAAAAAGGAGCTCAAAGTCGGTGCTCCGGAGACCATAATCTCCGTGGACCTGCTGCCTTCCGACACCGCAGACGATGTCTACAGGAAGTTCGACGAGCAGATCCAAATAGCCAACAAGAGCGATGAACTTGACAGCGGCTTCGATAACCTGGCCAAGCTTATAAATTACATACCAGGCCTTGCTCTTAAGTTCGTGGTGTGGCTGCTTAAGACCATGGACTATCTTGGCATACTGCCGATAGAGCTTATGGAGCTCTCTCCGTTCCACGGATCCCTGTTCATAACATCCATGGGCTCCCTTGGAATTCCGCCGATCTATCATCACCTGTATGATTTCGGCAACATTCCTGTATTTATAGCTTTCGGCGCAAAGCGCACGGAATACGGCGTGGACTCCGAGGGCAATGTTGTAAGAAATAAGTACCTGGATTACAGCGGAGTCATAGACGAAAGAATAGTGGACGGCCAGTATTACGCTTCCGCTTTCAAGAAGCTCCGTTCCCTTATGCAGCATCCGGATCAGCTGGATGAAGCCCCCGAAGTAGTAAAGGAGGATATCGACTGATGAAGTACGACAAAGCATACTTCCAGCCTGCAGTGGACTACATAAAGTCCCAAATAGGCGGGTTTGAGCCAAAGCTCGGCCTTATACTGGGCACCGGCCTCGGCGGCCTTGCCGCTCAGATAGAGGACCCAATAGAGGTGTCCTATAAAGACATCCCCAACTTCCTGGTGTCCACAGCTCCGGACCACGCCGGAAAGTTCATCTTCGGTACGCTCTGCGGCAAAAAGATGATGTGCATGTCCGGCCGCTTCCACTTCTACGAAGGCTACGCCTTTGAGCAGCTCGTGGCTCCGGTAAGAGTCATGAAGATGATGGGAGTGGAAAGACTGATAGTCACCAACGCAGCCGGCGCTGTAAACACGGACTACGCTCCCGGAGACCTGATGATGATCACGGACCACATCAAGATGACAGGCGCCAGCCCCATGTGCGGCCCCAACGCGGATGACTTCGGCCCCAGGTTCTTTGATATGACCAGGGTCTACGACCGTAGCATGATGGCTGTGGCAAGGGAGTGCGCAAAGAGGGCTGAGATAAAGGTCCACGAGGGCGTTTACTTCTTCTTTACCGGTCCGCAGTTCGAGACCCCTGCAGAGATCAGGGCAGTGCGCGTGCTCGGCGGCGATGCCGTTGGAATGTCCACTGTTACAGAAGTCCTTACCGCTGCCCACTGCGGCATGCCTGTCCTGGGCTTCTCCATGATCTCCAACATGGCTGCCGGCATACTGGACCAGCCGCTCTCCGGAGAGGAAGTCACAGAGATCGCGGAAAAGGCCGGCCCCAGATTCTCCGCTTACCTTGCTGATGTTATAAGGAGCCTGTAATGAGACTGCTGTTTACCCACGCGGACCTGCTTCTCCGCGGAAAAAGAGGATACAACGTCCTTAAAAACGCTTTTCTTGGCGTTGACGGGGAGTATATAGACTACATAGGAAAGACCCGCCCGAGCGCGGCTTACGACGAGGAAAAGGACATGAGCGGCAAGCTCCTGATGCCTGGACTCGTAAACGCTCACGGACATTCCGCCATGACCCTTGTGAGGAGCGCAGGTTCCGGACTTCCCCTGGACCGCTGGCTCAACGAGGCCATCTTCCCTGTGGAAGCCAAGATGACTCCGGAAGACATAGAAGCCGGTGATACCTGGGCTATTATGGAGATGCTCGCATCCGGAACCACTCAGGTCGCGGACATGTACGACTTCCCGTTCGCGGGGGCTGCTGCCTACGCAAAGGCCGGTATGAAGGTCAACCTCTGCAGGGTGGGCCTGTGCTTCGACCCTTCGCTGGAGCCCGGACAGTGGGGCAGGACCGCCGAGTGCATCAACTTTATAAACGTTATGAACGGCAATGCGGATCTGAACCCGGAGGCTATAAGAGAGCTCCCGGAGACTAAAGAACGCGGAAAGCTGCCTGCAGCTATCAGAAAGGCTGTTAAGGCAGGCCGCATCCAGGCCGATTTCTGCCTGCATTCCGAGTACCTTACAACAGATAAGTTCGTAAACGCCATAAGCGAGGCCAATTCCGTAATGAAGAACCGCGTGCACGTGCACGTTTCCGAGACTGCAAAGGAGCACAACGAATGCCTGCAGCGCCACGGAAAGACCCCGACTGCCTACCTTAAGGACATGGGCATACTGGATCAGCCCACCTACATGGCTCACTGCGTGCACAGCACGGACGAGGACTTTGCCATTATGGCTGAAAAAGGCGCCACCCTGGTGCACAATCCTACCAGCAACCTCAAGCTGGGCAGCGGAATAGCCAGGATAACCGATGCAATTAACGCAGGCGTTAATGTTGCGCTCGGCACGGACGGTGTTGCAAGCAACAACAACCTGGACATGTTCGAGGAGATGCATATAGCTGCGCTGCTGCAAAAAGGCGCCAGAAAGGATCCAACGCTGCTTACGGACACCCAGATCCTGGATATGGCTACCATCAACGGCGCTAAGGCTTTAGGCAGGCCGGATACAGGCGTGCTCAAGACCGGATACAAGGCAGATATAATTGCCGTGGACATGACCGCACCGCACATGCAGCCGGCTCTGGACCCGGTGGCTCTCCTTGTCTACAGCGCTCACGGCTCCGATGTTAAGATGACCATGGTAGACGGCCGCATACTCTACGAAGACGGCAAGTTCACCACCATCAACGCAGCTAAAGCCCGGCGCGCCCTGGCCAAAGCCGTCAAACACCTCACGGAATAACATAGGGGACGGTTCTCTATGTTCTTTCCAGCATAGGGGACGGTTCTCCTTGTCCTTTTCAGCATAGGGGACAGACCAGCGTATCAAAAGGCCCGCAGCACGCGGGTCTTTTTGTGTGCCTTAAAAGGCCGCTGTACGACATGTTGAGGCAAGCGTGTGCAAAACCCATTCTTGCACAATAATGGTAAATAATGGTTGCTTTTTGATGGAGAAAATGTATAATATTGGCAGAAAGGAGGCCGGGTATGAAGCTAAGACCATGGATAGGAGTGCTGCTTGTAGTGCTCAGCGTAGCTGCAATGTATATATGGGAGACCAGGCTTCGGAGCAAGGTGGAGCTTAGGACCGTCCTGGTCTATTCCAGGGATGTTGAAGCCGGAGAGGAGATGGCGCCGGATCACTTTAAGCTGATAAGCACAACGCCGGAGTCTGTTGTCCCCGGAGGACTGTCCCCGGAGGAAGTCCAGAGCGTTTACGGGCTTTCTGCATCGGCCTTCTTTCACGAAAACCAGCAGGTCCTGGCAGACCATTTTTCGCCTAAGGCGCTTGCTCCGCCAGGCACCTGCAGCTTCCCGATCGAAAGCGCCTGGATAGCAGCAGTCAGCAGGCTGAACGAGGCGGGAGATATGGTAAGGATATATCTGGTTGAAACAGGCGAATGCCTTGGATCATACAGGGTCAGGGCACTCCCGGCAGGCGGGGCGGATCTGGAGATCGCCTGCAGGCTGGAAGACTACCTGCTTATCAGATCGGCAGCCCTGCAGCGCGGACCCGGAAGCCTCATCGTGGCAAACGAAGAATACAAATAGTCCGCCGTCCGCGCGGGGCCGGTCATTGGAGGTCATTATGAAAAAAGTTTTTACATTCCACGGAGCAGATCACAAGTGCGGCTGCTCTATGATAAGTCAGTGCGTAGCGGAAAAAATAGCTAAGAAGCGCCCGGACTTAAGCGTCCTGCTGGTGCACGCGGAGGAATCCGGCTGCCTGGGATATTCCCCAAAGGTGGGAGAGTCCATGGAGCGCATAAGGCCCTACCTTGCGGAGCGCCTGCTTGATGTCTGCGATATTGTTAAGAAATCCGAGTACAAGGACAATCTCTACATAATCTCCGGTACGGACAAGCCCGGAAGCTCCGAATCCTTTCACCCGGACATGGCGGAATTCTTCCTTAAGACGATATCGCAGAGCTTCGACATAGTAATCTGCGACAGCGGCGCCAACATGGAGCATGGGCTTTCGCTTGGCGCGCTGTTTTCTTCGGACCTTATCTACATCGTTCTGGTCCAGTCGGAGAGCGCCCTTAAGCGCTACGAGTGGCTGATGCCGCTGTACGGCAAGCTGGCTCTGAACCTCGGGGGTTACGTACTGAACAAATTCACCAAATACTCCGCCTACACCAGGGACTACGTAAAAAGAAGGCTCAAAACTCAAAGGGAAAGGGTGTTTACGGTGAGAGAATCCTCCTTCGGAGACCTTGCAGAGATAGACGAAAAGAGCCTGCTGGCTTACAGGGATAATGCCTTTGCCAAGGACATAGATGCTCTGGCGGACGATATACTGATCGAGGCTGGCGCTACAGCCACGCTGGAGGCTGCAAATGGATGACAGGTTCAGCTTTGCTGACCTTATCAGCTGCGGCGGAAGGCAAAAAGCGCCTGTTTATCCGTTGGAAACGTCATCTTTTAAGGCTTTCGGCAAGCTCTGCGAGGACGTAAAGACAGCCTTCTACAAGGAGTGGGAGAACTCGGAAAGCAGCACGGCGGCGCTGGAACTGCAGAAAAAAGCCATAATAGGCTGCGAAAAGGAGAAGTCTTTTTTCAAGAAGCGCATAGTGGACCTTGCTGCTGGCTGGGGAGCCTTGGATACTGCCTATCCGGCCTGGTATTCGGATCTTTCCGACGCCGTCTACCACGAAAACTGGGGCCTTGCGGGTCTTGCGGAGTGGTTCGGGCCGCGTTACCAGGCCAGCAGCTCGGCAAAGATAATAGGGGACCGTGTATATTTTATGGACGGCGGACACATGAGGCTTATGCCTCAGCGCATAGAAAAGGACCGCCTGGACCAGATGATAAGGGCTTTTTTGCTTATGACTCCCTCCGAGCGCATGGACAAGAGCTATTACGAGCTGTACTTGCTGGACGGAACAAGGGTAACGATATACACGGAGCCTATGGCAAAAGCCGGGCAGCCGGCAATGGTATTCCGCCGCTACCTTATCCCAAGCCTCAGCTTTGAGGAGCAGGCAGCAAGGGGCACCATACCGGCGGCTGCTATACCGCTTTTTAAGGCAATGGTAAAGATAGGCTTCAATGTGGTGTTCATGGGTGCCGTTAGGACTGCAAAAACAACGTTTCTGAGCACCTGGCAGAGCTGCGAAGACCCGTCTTTGGAGGGCGTAATGGTGGAGACAGACCCGGAGATCCCGCTGCACGAGATAATGCCGGGGTCTCCGGTGCTGCAGCTGATAGCAGACGGGCAGGAGCTTTCGGACATTGCCAAGAACCTTCTGCGCAGCGATGCGGACTACTTCATAATGGCAGAAGCCAGGGACGGAATTGCCCTGGATACGGCGGTCAGGCTGGCATCAAAAGGCACAAAGCGCATGAAGATGACCTACCATTCCCGGGATCCCGTGCGTTTTCCGCTGGAGGCTGCCGTGGAGATAGTAAAAAGCTGCGGCGGGGACATCCCGCTCACCATGAAGCGCGTGGCGGCAAGCTTCGATTACCTGTTCCACTTTGTGCAGCTTGCGGACAAGCGCAGCAAAAGGCTGGCAGGGATATACCAGATGGCGCTCGGGGAAGACGGAGAGATAAAAACAGACAGGATATGCACTTATTCTTACGAGTCGGACAGCTGGGTGTTCAGAAACGCCATTGGGCTGCAGCAGCTTGCCTACGCAAAGGAAAGCGATCCGGCAGCGCTAAGGCAGATGGAAACAGTGCTTAAGGAGCTTTCGGAATGCAGTACCTTAGCCTTCTGATCAGCGTAGTTATATATGCGGCATATCTTGGCGGGCTGGTGCTGGCTTTTTCAGGCAGTTTTGATTTGCTTGCGCGGAGGATAAAGCTCAGGCGCAGGCTCACGGGAAGTATGAGCCCTAAGGCTCCGCGATTTGACCCTGCACTTAAAAAACTGGCACCGGTCTGCGCCGTTTTGTTTGCATCCGCTCTGGCCGTGGCGCTTGGCAGCTTTGGTGCTGCAGGCGCTCTTGCTCTGGCGCTGATCGCGGCGTCTCTTCCAATGCTGGGCTACTATGCCCGCAAAGGCATGATCAAAAGGCGCTCCGGCAAGGAGGGCGTGGCGCTGGTAACGGAGCTCTACAGGCAGTACCGCGTAAAGGACTGCAATATATACGAGGCTCTGGCCGCGGCTGTATCGTCCAACGCGGACTTTCCGGCGGGGAAAAAGCACCTGTCCCTGCTTTTGGCAAGGCTCAGGGACGCCGGGGATAAGACCCAGGTGATACGTGCCTGCAGGTCCTTTGCGTCTTCTGTGGGAACGCTTTGGGGCCGCATGCTTGCAGGCTGCATAGAGGCTGCTGTAATAAGGGGCGCGGACATATCCGATGCCCTGTCAGACATCGCAGAGCAGCTTGCGGAGGCGCGCAAACTTGCGGAGGAGCGCAGGCGGCTAAACAGCGAGGCAGTCCGCATGACTGTCTTCCTGGTGCCGCTCTTATACCTTGGCACCATGTTCCTTGCGGCGTTCTTCCTGGGCGTTGAGCCTGCGGACCTGCTGAGGAACCAGTTTGCCAGTCCGCAGGGGCTGCTTCTCCTGTTGCTGTCAGTGTTCCTCTTCCTTGCGGATCTTATACTGCTGCAGCGCATAGAGGACGCCGGATCGGAGTTTTAGTATGAGCATATTAGTGTTTACCTTTATGTCTGCAATGTTTTGGACCGGAATGTGGATCATTGCGGACTCAGCCGAGGCTGCTGGCTTTGTTCTTCGCGGCAGGCGGCTCGTATCCAAAAGCGCCGAAAAGCTGAAGACTGTACCGCTTTCCCGGCAGGTAAGAGCTTTTCTTCGCAGCAGAAAAAAGGACGCCCTTACTGCGGATATGCTGGAATGCCTGGCCTACATTAGAAACATAGCAATACTGGGAAGAAAGGGGAGCATAAGCATAGAGAGCCTTCTTACAGAGCTTGCGGACTTCTCGCCCGGGCTTTCCAGGGCTTTTGCGGAAATGGCGCAGTGCATAAGGGCAGGGGACTCGGAAAGGGCCTCTGGCTGCCTTTACAAGGCCATAGGAGAAAACTGGGCAAAGGACATAGGCGTCCTTCTTTGCGGCTGGGAGTCCATGCCGCCTCAGGAGCTTCTGCAGAGCATAGAGATATACAAAAGCACCGTTTCCGAGATGCGCTATACCAAGATCAGGCGCAAGGACGAGCTTATATCCGACCTTGTATATTTCCCGGTAGTCCTAAACTGCGTGGTGGTGCTGCTGAATTTCCTCTATGTGGCGTACTTTTTGCAGCAGAAAGAGATACTCTCGCTGTTTTTCTAGGAGGTAATTATGAAACAGCTTATCGTTATGATAGCGATGATAATACTTGGTATCGCCGTGGGCGCCCTGATAATGGGCTTTTCGTCCACTGCTGAAAAGATAAAGGACAGTACTGACCAGAAAATAATAAAGAGCCTGGACGGCTGGATGCAATGAAGCAGCTTATAGTTACCGTGGCCCTTATAATGCTTGGGCTTGCGCTGTTTTCCATGATAGCAGGACCGGAAAACAGCATATATTCAACGGTCCGCGGCGTCTGGGAGAAAGAGGCCGAATACAGAGGCCTTACAGATGCCCCGCTGAAATAGTCCGGAGGTCTTAGCATGAAACAGTTCATAGTTCTGGCGGCAACCTTGCCTTTGCTGCTGGTATTTATAATGCAGTTTTCCGCAGATCAGCAATACAGGCTGTCCGTAGTCGCTGTGGATGATGCTGTCTACGCAGCCAAGGAGATGGCGCGACAGGAGGGTTGCTTTACGCCTGAGATAATAGACTGGCTGAAGCAGGAGATATCCAAAAAAGTAAAAAGCGTTGAGCCTGCCGAGGTGGTGATAGGCAAGGGCACAGACACGGAGCCTGTTTACCGCATAACCGCGGCCGGCGGCACCGGCCTGATACATTACCAGATCAGCGTTCCCATGAAAAACACCATGGCGGGGCGCAGCCTTCTGCACGCGTCCGGCGAGCCCGTGCGCTGGTACATAATAGACGCCTACACTCCCAGCGAGCTGCTGCCGGACTGATATGGATCACTTTATCGTTTTCATGGCCATAGTGCTTATATTTACGGCGTTTTTCGCCTTCGGGGACGATATCCGGCGCTGCGAGATGCTCAGCAAAAGGCTCAAAGCGCTGTCGGAGGAGTGCGCTCACTACGCGGCGCTTTGCGTGGACGAGGACATGAGCCGCATGCTTGGCTGGGTCGTGATAGACGAGACTGCTGCCCAGCAGGCTGCCGAAAGGCTGTGCCTAAGCTCGGATATACCAAGGCTGTTTCCGGAGACCATAAGCCTTGATGTAAAGATCACTGTAAGCTCTGCAGGGTCCGCCGAGGCGGAGCTGCACTGGAAGGGCAAGGACCTTCTGCGGCTTCCGGCAATAAAAAAGACGCAGGCAGTGTCTAAGTCTGCCTACGCCTGGGAATAACTGATCTGAAGCCTGCTTTTGCCCGGGACCTGCTAAAGCTCCAGGGCCAGCTTTCTGTCCCTGCGGTGCTTGATGATAGCTGTTGCGGCCGGAACCGTAACGCTGATGATAACTATTAGCCCAAGGCATATCTTTACGAAGTCCGCCCACTGCCTGTACTCGCTGAACACCATAGGGAGCAGCTTGTCCGCAGCGGCTATGACAGCAACGCCTATAAGCGTCCGTATGAAGTTTTTAAGCGTCAGGAGCCGGCTTAAGGGTATGTCCGGGAATATGGCTTTAAGAACCAGTCCGCCTGCCAGGAACACCACCAGGGCAACTAGCAGCCACTTGAGTATAAAGCCAAGCACCGGCGCCAGCGTAGCGGAGAATATGCCGCCGAGTATGCTGGAAAGCACGCTGCCAAGAATGTAAAGCGGCAGCACCACCCCCACACGAACAGCTGCAGGCAGGGCAGAGAGCTTTTCCTTGACAGAGGTCCGTACGCTCTTCTTCTTTGCCTTGTGCTTTTCGGCCTCTGGCGCGCTTTCAAGTGCGTCGTCCATGCCCACCATCTCAACTATGGGGGTGGGCTGTATGTCTTCAGGAGAGATTATCTCCGAAGGAGAATCGAATACTGTGCTTGCCGTAAAGCCTGCAAGCAGAGTTGCCGCTATCATGCCTGCGATAGCGGTGCCTTTCGGGTTGTTTTTAGCCGCGTCAAGAAGCTTGCCGCCGGCTTTTTCGGCTGCAAGGACTGTTTTTTCGCCTATCTTGCGCAGTATAAACAGAGGCTGGCTCTTGTTTTCGGTCTCGTTCTTGTCCATAGCTAAATAATACCACATATCCGGGAAATTGGCTAAATTTTTTACTGATGCCGCGCGCCGGGCGCTATCGTTACAAAAATAACGCAGCAGATGCGGCCGCCCTTCTTGAAAAAACTCCAAACTTCGATATAATATAGGCTGTCATTTTATTGAAGCAATTCTAGGAGAAAATTTATGAAAAAACTCAATCGCTGGGTCTATGCGATCATAGGCGTTGTCGTGCTCCTGTTCGCAGGACTCGTATACGCATGGTCCGTCATGGGCAAGACAATCGGCGCATCCAGACCGGACTGGACTGCAGCACAGCTCTCACTCACATTCACCATCGTAATGGCATTCTTCTGCATAGGCGTTATGCTCGGCGGAATGCTCAACAAGAAGGTGAAGCCGAACGTATACGTTATCGCGTCCGGTATCCTCTTCCTTGCAGGATTCTTCCTTGCAGGCCTCACCGGTGATTCCCCAGTAATGCTCTACATCGGCTACGGCGTTCTCGGCGGACTCGGTTCCGGATTCGCTTACAGCGCAGTAATGAGCACCATGTCCGCATGGTTCCCCGATAAGCAGGGCCTCATTTCCGGTATCCTCCTTATGGGATTCGGAATCTCTGCATTCATCGTTGGCAAGGTATTCGCAGCAGTAGCACCCCCGGACGGAACCGAGACCTGGAAGGCCACTCTCCGCATCCTGGGCATCGTTATCTGCGTGCTGTTCTTCATCTGCAGCTTCTTCTTCGTAAAGCCGGACGCAGACTTCGTTCCGCCCACAACAGCTAAGAAGAAGGCAGGCAGAGAGCCCGCACTGGAAGTTAACACCGCCGGCATGTTCAAGCAGCCGTCCTTCTGGCTCTACTACATCTGGGCAACTCTCCTTTCCGGAGCAGGCCTCGTAGTCGTTTCCCAGGCAAGCGGCATTGCATCCCAGGTAGGAACTGAAGTAAGCGCAGGCACCATCGCCACAGTAGTAGGACTCATCTCCGTAATGAACGGTATAGGCCGCGTTATCTTCGGCGGAATGTACGATAAAGTAGGTTACAAGGTCACCATTCTTCTTGACCTCGTACTCTACGCAGTTGCTACCGGCATTCTGCTCCTGGCTCTGTCCACAAAGTCCTTCGTGCTGATCGTTATTGGATTCATCGTTGCTGGTCTTGCATACGGCGGCGTAACTCCGACCAACTCCGCTCTTATCAGCGACTTCTTCGGACGCAAGAACTTCCCGATGAACTTCTCCATCATCAACACCAACCTGCTGATCGCTTCCTTCGCATCCACCATCGCAGGAAGCCTCTACGACAAGAACCAGTCCTACGTTGCACCTCTTCTGATGTACGGCGGACTCACCGTTGTCGGCGTTCTCATCTGGCTCATCCTCAAGAGACCGACCGCAGAAAAGAAGTAATTTCCGCACTCGGGGACGGTTCTCAGGTGCCAACTTCACAAAACAACACAGGGGACGGTTCTCTATGCTGAAAAATGCATAGGGGACGGTCCTCTTTTTATTATTCTGAGGAGCTGGCACCGGCCGCTATTTGGTGGAAAACAGCCGGATCCGGGGCTCATGCGCTTTCTTCAGCCCGCTGCGCGTCTTCACGCCAAGCCTTTCCGGTACTTTCATCAGCTCGCTGCGTACCGCATCCGCGCTCGCTGTGAAAGTCCATTCGGAAAGTCTTTTCTACCGCTCCGCAATCGCTTTGAAAGCGCATGAGAAGCCCCACCAGCTGCAATAAACTAAATAAAACCGGTGCAGCTTCTCATCGCAATAAAAGAGGACCGTCCCCCTTGCTGAAATCAGCATAGAGAACCGTCCCCTATGATAATTATGAAGTTGGCACCAAAGAACCGTCCCTGAGTGCCGGCACCTGAGAACCGTCCCCTAAGTTCGCTCTTGCAATGCCTGCTGCAGAGGTAGTATAATAGGCCAAGTATTTTAGCCTTTACGTATAAGGAGGAATAATAATGGCAGAGGACAATAAATACACATTCGAGAACGAGGAATACCGCCAGACGTATTGGCACACCTGTTCTCACATCATGGCTCAGGCAGTAAAGAGGCTTTGGCCGGAAGTAAAGCTTGCAATAGGACCGTCCATCAAAGAGGGCTGGTACTACGATATGCTTGCTCCGTTCTCCTTCACTCCGGAGCACATGGATCAGATAGAAGCAGAAATGAAAAAGATCTGCAAAGAGAACCTTAAGATCGAGCGTTTCGAGCTTCCAAGACCCGAAGCCCTTGCCTTCATGCAGGAAAAAGAGGAACCCTTCAAGGTGGAACTCATCAACGATCTGCCCGAAGGAGAACCTATTTCATTCTATAGACAGGGAGAATTCACAGACCTTTGCGCAGGCCCGCACCTGGATGCCACCGGCCGCGTAAAGCACAACGCTTTTAAGCTTCTCACCTGCAACGCAGCATACTGGCGCGGAGATTCCAACAGGGAAACTCTCCAGCGCATCTACGGCATAGCCTTCCAGAAGAAGGACCAGCTGGATGAATATCTCAAAAAGCTGGAGGAAGCCAAGCT
>CADALS010000002.1 GCA_902788795.1 uncultured Eubacteriales bacterium
TATACGTATGCCGTGTTCGCGGCAGATCTTGTCTAAATTCCTTGTGCTCTCGGGTATCTCCCAGCGGCCCTGACCCACGCAGACTGCGGCGCGGCCGGTGTCGTAGAGCTTTATGAATTCGTGGCCTTCCGGCATGCCGCCGAGGTAGTGCTCGGGCGAATTGAGGTAGACGTTCTCGTCCATGTAGCTGCCGAAATAGTATTCGGCGGTGTACATTCCGCTGAGCGCCAGGCAGCCGGAAAAGATGTGCGGGAACCTCAGGTAGAGGTTAAGTGCGTGAGTTGCGCCAAGCGAGCAGCCGAAGGTGACTATATCCCTGCCCTGCCCGCGTCCGCCGCGCGGCTCCATGTACTCTCTGATAAACGGCACGACCTCCTGCACTATGTAGGCCATCCACTGCTCGTGCCTTTTGATGCGCCAGGCCGGATCCGCGTTGTAAGCGGACCAGCTCTCCTTGTCCATGGTGTCCACAGAAAAGACTATGCACCTGCCGCTTTCTATAAAAGGCGCCAGAGTCTGATCCATGTGAAAATTCTCAAAATCGTAAAAGCGTCCGTCCTGGCAGGGTATGTAGATGACAGGCTTTCCGCTGTGGCCGTAGACCTTGAGCTCCATATTGCGCCCCAGGCACTGGCTGTAGTTTTCAAAATACTGTGTTTCCATCTCTTTTCTCCTGATTCAAGTTCGGAAGATATTGTTTTTACAGCCCGTAGAACAGCGCATCCATTATGAAGGGCAGCTGCTTTTCCCACGATGCCTCGTTATGCTTTCCGCCTGGAACTATGCGGGCGGTGAGCATTACTTTTTTCTTAAAGAGCTCGTCTGCAAGGCTTATCATCAGCGCCCTGTCTTCTTCCCCGCGAAGCTCTTTTTCTCCGCAGTCCATGTAGAGGTGGGTCTTTGCTATCCTGGCCTTGCGTATCATCTCAAAGACCTGGTCCTTGCTGAAGACGATGGCCGGAGACAGCGCGGCGCCCCTTGAGAACCACTTGCCGTAGCGCATAAGCGCGTAGATCGTCATGAGCCCGCCCATGGAGCTTCCGCCGATGAAGGTGTACTTCCTTTCGGGAAGCGTCGGGAAGTGCTCGTCCACGTAGGGCTTGAACTCGCCCACCATCCAGTCCATAGTGATCTTGCCGCGGCCTTTTATCTTGCCCCAGTGCTCTGCCTCAAAGGAGAAGGGCGAGTACTCGGAGAGCCTGCCGCCGAGCCTGCTGTCTTCGGGAAAGCTGTTGCACTCCGCTGCGGCTACTATAAGAGGCACGCGGTTCTCCTCCAGGAATTCCAGCATGCCCCAGCTTTTGCCGTAAGTGGCGTCCTCGTCCAGAAATACGTTGTGGCCGTCGAACATGTAGAGCACGGGGAAGCGCTCGGCCGAGCCCTCTTCGTACCAGTCCGGCACGTAGACGTAGGCTTTGCGCTGCCAGTCCTCTGTAAGCTGCGGTATCGTAATGTTCCACTTGTAAAGCATTGATCTCTCCTGTTAGTCTTTTTTCGCTTGCTGTTCCTGGCTCGAAGCTTGCCTTCAGGACACGGCTCTCGCCTTGACGGGGCCCCTCCCAGCGGTCCTAAGCTCCGTCTGCGCCTTCGGCTTGCCGATCGCTAAGGACCGGGTTCCCCGACAGTCCTTCAGGCAAGCATTCGGCCGCGTCACAGCAAGCGATCAAAATGCCCGAACAAAGAGCTCCTCACTTTCTACGCGGATCATCAAGGCCGGGGCAAGGTGTGGGGATTATACCCAAAAGGGTGATTTTCAGGGGTTTTCGGTAAAGTTTTTTTTGCTCTTACCAATTTGCCGCTAAAAACCCGCTTTTCGGTAAAATTATTGATGTCCTGCTCTTTATTATAGGCCAAAACCTTAGATCATATTCCATATTTTGTTTATTCCGGCCCTTTAAAGGGTTGAATAACGCCTTGCAGGGCTTGATCTAGCTAATTCCAGCATTCAGTTTTACCCAAAACAGCCCTCTTTTTATGCTTTTCGGTAAACCGTTCTTTTAACTTTACCGAAACACATACAAAATACCCCGTTTTGCCTAAAACCCAGAGTTTGCACGTTTTGCCTAAAACCCGGAGCCTGCACGTTTTGCACGACCCGCAGCGGGCTGAAAAAACGAATGAACGCCCCGGATCCGGCTGCATCAAATACGTATCACTTCAGTGAGAGCTTCATGTCGCCGTCTTTGATGATGCCCTTGCTGCGCATGACCTTTGCCACTATCCAGGCTATGAGCCCGGGCAGGATAAAGTGCATCAGCGCTATCTGGATCAGTATCATGGTCGGTGAAACACCGTTTGCGGCCATGTCCTGGTATGCGTTTATCTGACCCACAAGGCCCGCTGTTCCCATGCCGGAGCCTGTGGGGTTGTTGGTCATCTTGAAGACCAGGGTGGATACCGGGCCGAGCACCGCGCTCGCTATGATGGCTGGCAGCCAGATGACCGGTTTCTTAACTATGTTGCCTATCTGCAGCATGCTGGTGCCAAGGCCCTGGGCCAGCAGGCCGTTAACGCCGTTGTCCTTGTAGCTGGCAATGGCAAAACCTATCATGTTGGCGCAGCAGCCCACTGTTGCGGCGCCGGCGGCTATGCCGGAAAGGCCAAGGATTATTCCAAGAGCCGCGGAGCTGATCGGCAGAGTAAGGATGATACCCATCAGCACGGACACTACTATGCCCATGATGAAGGGCGCCTGCTCTGTGCCCCAGTTGATCATGGCGCCGAGCCAGCTCATGAAGCTGGAGATCGGCGGGCCAAGGATGAGGCCCACCACAGCGCCTGCGCATATGCACACGAAAGGCGTTACCAGTATGTCTACCTTAGTTTTGCCGGAGACCAGCCTGCCAAGGTAGATGCTAACGATGGCGGCGATGAAGGCGCCGAGAGGCTCGCCGGGGCCCGCGAGGGTCACAACGGAGCCGGAGAGCACCGTGCCGGCGGTTATCTTGGTGGCAAAAGCACCTATCATACCTGCGGTAACGGCGGAGACCTTCACCAGAGGATCCGCGCCGAGCTTGTTGGCTGTGCCCAGGCCTATGCCTGCACCTGTCATCGCGGAGGCTATGCCGCCTATTATCACAAGGTACTGGCCCACAGTGCCGGGGATGAGCCCGCCTATCTGCTTGATTATGGTGCCTATGATAAGGGTTGCGAACAGGCCTGTTGCCATGCCGGAAAGGCCGTCTATGAATATTTCCTTAAGGTATTTCTTTAATGTTGCCATCTTACACTCCAAAAGTGCTGCAAAAGCAATAACTTGTATCAGTAGTCCAAAAGCTCCAGACCCTCGAATGCGCTGAGCATGGATTCCTGTCCTACAGCGGCCACTCGGCCCTTTTCGGCCATCTGGTCTGCTATGTAGGAGCACCAGCGGAGCTTGTCGTAGTCGGTTGCGAGCATCTGGGCGCGGTTGGTCTTGAGCGTGTAATAGGTGATGCCGGAGGCCCAGAGCTTGTCTGCCAGGGCGCCCCTCTGCGCCGGTGTAAGCAGCGGCTCAGTGCCTGCGATAGCTGCTATTATAAAGTTGTCCAGCGGAGCCTTGGCATCGCAGAGCTCCCTGAGGTAGGAGCCCAGCTCCTTGTTGATGCCTATGGACCTTGCCGGGGTCGGATCCCTGTAGGAATAGGTGCTTACGAAGCCGGATGTATCCGTCCTGAAGCCTGTTCCGTAGGCGCCGCCCTGCACTCTCACCTTGTTCCACAGGTAATCGTAGGACAGTATGTTGCTTGCAACCGCAAGGCTGCCGTCGTAGCTTTCGCCTATCTGGGAAAGGTGGAAGGCCTGGGAGCTGAAGCCCACCAGAGCCGGGATCTTTGTACCGGTCTTTGCGGGGATCTGGCTCACATAAGAGGCCTCCGTGCGGCATGCGCTGCCTTCCGGGAAGCTGTTGATGAGCCCTGCAAGGCTCACGTACTCTGTTGCGGTCTCGCTGGCTATCAGCCTCCTGGTGCAGACTGCGTCCTTAAGGCTGCTTTCGGCTAAGGCTACAAAGCCGTCTATGCGACCGTCGAACTCCGCCACCATCTTGTGGAGCCAGAGCAGGAAGCTGCTGCCGCTTATAGCCTCGGCAACTGCGCCCTCCGCGCTGTAGCCGGACATTGCCAGAAGCCTTGCGTAAGCGTGGCCTCCGCCCACAACGGACTGCCTGGAGCTGAGGTCTGCCTGGGTGAGTATCTCGCGTATCTTGTCGTGGTCGTCGAAACGCGTTGTGAGCAGTATCTCGGAGATCAGCTCTTCTGCTATCGCAAAGTTCTCCTCCAGAACGCTTGCGGAAACTGCAAGCTGCGGAGCTGCGGTCTTAGTCTCGCCGCACCTGGAGAAGGTGGCGATCCTGAAGCTCAGGGAACCCAGGTAGGTCTTGATATCCCTTGCCAGGTCCTCGCTGCTGTGGTTTGCGGTGGGCAGCTCGCCAAGAAGGCCTGCAACTGCGGCCAGCCTTGTGAGCTCGTCCAGCTTCCTGTCTGCAAGCGAGAAGTACAGGTTTATATTGATTATTCCGCGGCTCGGTACCGGGTGGTAGAGCGCAGCTATGCCGTTTTCTTCCTTGATGATAGTGTCGTCCCACTGCGGAGCGTCGGAAACTTCGGAGAGCGGGAGCTTGGGCAGCATTGCCTTGGCCTGCGGGCTGTCCGGAGTCTGCTGCCATGCGGACAGCGCCTCGTTGAGCTTCCTGTTGGCCTGCCAGTCTTCCTCTGTCCAGGTCTTGGCCAGAGCCTCCAGCTTTGCAGCCTCTGCAGCGTCCTTTTCGGCAGCCGCGGTGTGGGATGCCTTGGCGTGCAGCATGCACATGCCGTTATCGCTCATGAGCTCTGCCAGAAGCTCCTCGAACCAGCGGCTCTGCAGGTTTTCGCGTATCTTTGCGTAGATGCCGTCAACTGCAAGGTAAGCCATAGGATCGCCGCCGTGCAGCCAGGTGACCATAGACTTTATGCACCTGATAAGGCCTGCGGGCTCCTGCGGGGACTTGAACATGAATTCGCTGCGGTTGATAGCTGCAGTAAGGGTCCTCTTGTCTATGCCTTCTGCGCAAAGCTTGGCGCAGGTGTCCTTTACAAGCTGCCAAAGCTCTGCATCCCTGCCGTCCGTAACGTTCTTGAACTGCATCTGGAAGAAGGGCTGCGGGATGTCGTCTATAACATCCACGTTCATGTCCTGAGCCAGTCCGGACTTCAGAACAGCCTTCTTGAGCGGGGAGTCGTTGGTATCGGTAAGGGCGTTGAAAAGTATGCCTGTTGCAACTACCTTTACAAGGTCCTCTGTACCTGCAAAGATCTTGCCTGCAATCAGCCTGCCCTTGTCCTTAAGGTCTTCGTCCTCTGCCAGGGCGTAGTCTACGGTCTTTTCCGCTGCCTTAGGCTGCTGCGGGGCAAAGGTGGGCAGGTCAGCCAGCGGCTGGCAGTCGGAAAGGTATGCATCTATCATCTCAAGAGTCTGCTCCAGGGGCACTGCGCCGTCCAGGAAGACCCTTGCATTGGAGGGGTGATAGAATCTCTTGTATGTCTTTATGAATTCTTCGTAGGTAAGCTGCGGGATAACAGCCGGTTCTCCGCCGGAGTTTACGCCATAGCAGTTGTCCGGATAGACCAGGCCTATCATCTCTTCCATAAGGAAGTCGTCCACGTCGGAAACGGCGCCCTTCATCTCGTTGAAAACAACGCCTTTGTAGCTGAGCTTGCGGTCCTCGGACTGCTCTATGTGCCATCCCTCCTGATAGAAGATGTTGGGGTTCTTGAGTATTGCCGGTGCAAAGACCGCGTCCAGATACACGCTTGTAAGGTTCAGGAAGTCCTTCTCGTTGCGGCTGGATATGGGGTACATGGTCTTGTCCTGGAAGGTCATGGCGTTAAGGAAGGTGTTCATGGAGCTCTTAAGAAGGTCCACGAAAGGCTCCTTTACCGGGTACTTGTCCCATCCGCAGAGCACCGAATGCTCCAGTATGTGGAACACGCCTGTGCTGTTTTCCGGCAGGGTCTTGAATGTTATGGAAAAGAGCTTGTTGTCGTCCTTGTTGTCTACCCATGCAAGGCCTGCGCCGCTGTGGTCGTGGACCATTTCCACGAGCCTTCCGGCTATCTCTTTGTCTTCTCTTATCCTTGTAACTGTGAAGCCTTTGATCTTGCTTCCTACGTTAAGTTCCATAGTGTTTCCTTTCTGTGTGATGGTCATCCGGATGATGCTAGAGCTGGTGGCTCATGTAGACGCTGCCGTCGGAGAGCCTGTGCCACTGCAGGAGTCCGTCCTCCATGGTCATGTAGCTGTTGGTGGATCCGCCCTTGGGGATGGATACCGAGCCCGGATTGCAGTAGATGTAGCCGTTGTGGTCCTCGCAGGCCGGGATGTGAGTGTGACCGTGGAGCAGCACGTCTATTCCGGAGAGCGGAGGCAGGTGGCCTGTGTTGTAGTGGTCCCCGTGGGTGGCAAAGATCATCTTGCCGCTGTCCACTATCTGCATGTATTCAGCCATTATGGGGAACTCCAGCACGCACTGGTCCACCTCGGCGTCGCAGTTGCCGCGCACGCAGAGTATCTTGTCCTTGTACTTGTTGAGCATCTCATATACCTGCATGGGGCCGTACAGCTCCGGCAGAGCGTTGCGAGGTCCGTGGTAGAGTATGTCGCCCAGAAGCAGTATGCGGTCTGCCTTTTCGCTTTCGACAGCTTCCAGGAACTTAGCAGTGTATTCCGCCGAACCGTGAAGGTCCGATCCTATTATCCATTTCATGATATGTCCTTTCGTAAGGGTCAGCCTCTGTCCAGCTTCTCCTTGCCCTGCTTTCTGATATTATATTTAGCGCGCTGCTGCGCAGAAAGTCTCTTTTTTGTGTCGGGCTTCATTACAGCGTAGCCCATGCGCCCTATGCGGGTGCTCTTTGCGGCGTAGTAGCTGCCGTGGATGAGGCTGACAAGGCCCAGCTTTTCCATGGTTATGCGGCCCTCGCCGTTGATTATGGATCCGTCCACGCGCAGGCCCACTATCTGAGCCATGTACATGTCGTGGCTGCCCAGGCTCTTCTTATCGAAGATGCGGCACTCCAGCTGAACGGGGCTCTCCTTTATGGCAACGCAGTCCACGTTCTCCGCCTTTTCCGGGGTGAGGGTGAAGCTTACGGCATCGCTGCCGCTTCCGAAGTGCTTTTCCCCGAACTTGTACTCTTTCTTTCTGCTTACGCAGCCGCACCAATCCATTGCAAATGCAAGGCTCTCCGGCACCAGGTTGATAACGAACACCCCGCTGTTTTCTATAATGTCGTGGGATGCCCTGCCCGGGCGCACGCTTACGTAGGTGCAGGGGGGATCTGAGTTTATTATGCCTGTCCAGGCAATGGTTATGATGTTTTCGGTGCCGTCTTCTACCTTGCCGCAGCTTACCATAACGGCAGGCAGCGGAGCCAGTGTGGCACCCGGTTTGAGGGATACTTTAGCCATCGTTTTACCTCTTGCCAAACACTTCTTCTATCTTTTCCTGAAGCTTTTCGTCCTGGGTCTTTTCGGGCACAGGAGCCTTCTTTGTGCTGTAATATCCGTGGAAGCCTCCGCAAAGGGTGCCTATGCCTGCAAACAGAGCGCAGAGCAGCAGTCCCTTGTAGCCGAACATGTCCACAGAGAGCGCCAGAGCAGCCAGCGGGCAGCAGCTGACGCCGCCTACCATGCCAACCATGCCTGCAGCAACAGCCAAGGCCGGGTCGACGCCCAGGAGCAGAGCGGCAGTTCCGCCGAAGGCTCCGCCTATGGTTATGTTCTGCGGCAGAAGACCGGTCTTGTAGCCGGACTTGCTAAGGAAGGCAAGGAAAAATATCTTAAGGATGAAATCGTACCAGTGGCCTTCGCCTGCCAGGGCAGCGGGTATAACGTTGCCTGCAGAAAGGTAGACCTGGGTGCCGAGCGGTATAAGCAGAGCTGCAGCAACAGCGCCGCCGACCACTATCCTGATATACGGATTTTTGATGAGCCCCATAAGCTTGCCCATCCATCCCAGGATGTGCAGGAAGAGCCTTCCTAAGGCACCTGCAGCTGCAGCTATGAGTATAAGTTTAAGTATATCCAAAGCCCCGTATTCCGAGCCGAAATCTATTGCGTAGCGCAGCTTGGGAGCCTTGGTAACGTAGTTTATAAGGAAAGCAGAACCTGCGGAAACTATGGTGTAAGGCAGGTATTTAACCTCCAGCTTGTTGAAGGCCACCTCTGCGGCTATAACTGCAGCAAAGATGGGAGTGCCCAGAACGCTTGCAAAACCAGCGGCTATGGCGCACATGGTAAGCTGCCTTCTTTCGGGAGCCGGTATGGCAAGCTTTCTGCCTATCCAGTGGGCTATGGGAGCGCCAATCTGAAAAGACCCGCCCTCCTTGCAGCCTGCGCTTTCCGCCATGCAGGTAAGTATAAGGCCTGCAGCAGCAGCCAGGCTATCCTTGATATCGAACTCCTGCCCGTCCCGTGCGGCCTGCACAACTCCGTCAGTTGCCTTAAAGTTGTGAGCGCCCAGCCACTTGTAGCAGCCTGCTATAACTGGGCCCAGGGCAACCATAACTATCAGTGCCGGGTAGAAGCCCAGGCTTGCCCTGAAAGAGCTAACATACTTGATAATGAAGTTGAATGCTGTGCCCACTATTCCGCATATAATGCCTATAACAAGGGCGTAAATAAGCGAGTTCAGCACTTTCTTTCTGTCCATAGCGGTGTTCCTCTAAACTTACAGTATATCCGACATCAGCCTGGATACCGATTCCTTGATCTTTATCCACCTGGGGCGCTTTTCGTAATCCTCGTAGGTGAGCTGCCTGGAATCATCTATATCCTTTTCGAAGGCCTCGCGCATCTTAACAGCAAATTCCTTGTCGTAAACTATGGCATTAGTCTCGAAATTGAGCTCGAAGCTCCTTATATCGAAGTTTGCAGAGCCTACGCTTGCGGCTTCGTCGTCCACAACAATGGTCTTGGCGTGCAGGAAGCCTTTGTCGTAGATGTATATCTTTGCGCCGTACTTGGCCAGCTCCCCTACGTTCTGCAGGGTGACCCAGTACACGAAAATGTGGTCCGGCCTGTTTGGTATCATGATGCGCACATCCAGCCCGGTAAGTGCCGCGGTCTTGAGAGCCTCGAAAATGCTCTCGTCCGGCACCATGTAGGGGCTCTGCACGTATATGCTGCGCTTTGCGGAGGTGATCATCTTCAGGTAGGTGAACTTGATCTCCATCTCCTCGCTTTCCGGACCGCTGGATACCACCTGCACGGCGCTGTTTCCAAGGCACTCCGGAATGTAATCCGCCTCTTTGAGCATTATTTCCTGGCCGTTGGCAAAGTTCCAGTCCATAATGAACCTTGCGTCTATATCGAATACGCTGCCTCCGGTGATCCTGAGGTGAGTATCCCTCCAGCCCTTGAATTTGCTGGAATCTCCCACGTATTCCTTGGCCGCGTTGAGGCCTCCTATGTAGGCTATCCTGCTGTCTATTACCAGCAGCTTTCTGTGGTTGCGGTAGTTCAGCTTAAGGTCCAGCTTGAATATCCTGGCCGGGAAGAAGTAGACCACCTCGCCGCCGGCTTCTCTTAAGCCCTTAAAGTGGCGGTTGCGCATCCTGCGGCAGCCCATGGCGTCCAGGAGCAGCCTTACCTTTACACCTTCTTTGGCCTTTTGCGTAAGTATCTCCAGTATCTCCAGCCCTATGTAGTCCGGCTTCATGATGAAGAACTCCATATTTATGGACTTCTTTGCGGCGCGCAGGTCCCTGAACATGGAATCGAAGCACTCCTGTCCCTTGGTGAACAGCTCTATATCGTTGTTCTGCGTAAGGTAGGCGCTTGCATACTGCTGGTCGAAACGTATCAGATCCGACCACTTCCAGCTCTCCGGGTTCAGGTAGTTGAAGGTGCCTTCCTTCATCTGCTCCTTTTGCGCAAGCAGATGCGGGTTGTTCCTCATTACCATGGAGCTGGACAGCCTTTCCAGCTTGTACCTTGCAAACAGCTGGCTGAGGATGATGTACAGCACCAGGCCCACGCCCGGCAGCACGAAAAGTATCATGATCCAGGCCAGCGTAGCGGCCGGACGCTTTCTTTCCGCGAAGATAATTATGCCTGTTGCGATAATATTCAGTATGTATAGTACTGTTGTAAAACTCATCTGCTACTGAACTCCTTGATACGGGCTCTTCAGGCCCCGATAAAGGCTATCTTGATTATTAAATTGAGCACTGCGTTGAGCGCAGGGTTAAGTATGCTGTTAGTAAGGCCAAGGTACAGCACGATTATGAGTATCATCATGCCGTAGCGCCTTGCGTACCAGTAGAATTTGGTGCCGTACAGGTTGAATATGCCGCACACCACGCCAAACCCGTCCAGCGGGGGGATGGGCAGCAGGTTGAAGAGCATAAGCGATACATTTATGACCACGATCTGAAGGAGCATGGTCATTACCACCTGCCCGAACGTTCCGGCTCTGAAGCTTGCCGGCAGCAGCTGCAGCGCAAACCTGTACACGAATGCGAATACTATGGCTGTTATGAAGTTGTTGAACACTCCGGCCAGCCCTACTATTATGCTGTCCCTCCTGGGATGTTTGTAGTTGCGAGGGTCCACCAGCACAGGTTTGCCCCAGCCGAAACCAAACAGCAGCAGGGTAATAAGGCCCACGGGATCTACGTGGGCCCTTGGATCTAAGGACACCCTTCCCATGTACTCAGAGGTGCGGTCCCCGCAGAGCTGGGCAGCCTTGGCGTGCCCGAACTCGTGCACAGACAGACCAATGAGTATGCCGGGTATGATATATAGTCTGCGTACTATGTATGCCAGTATCGAACTCAATTGAGCCTCCTATTTGGCAAGCTTTGCCTCTACGGCTGCAAGCCTTGCCTTGCCCTTTTCAAGAAGGTCGGTAAAGTTTGCGAGCTTTTCCTTTTCTGCCTCTATTACCTTGGCCGGAGCCTTGGCAACGAAGCCTTGGTTGGCCAGCTTGGAGCTTGCGCGGGTTATCTCGGACTCTATCTTTGCTATCTCTTTTACGAGCTTTTCCTTTTCCTTTGCGTAGTCCACGAGCTCGTCCATAGGAACGTAGATCTCCATGCCGGGAACTGCAGCTGACTTGTTGTCCTCTGCAAGGACGGACCTGTCGGAAGTTACGGTAAGCTCTTCCAGGCCTCCCAGCGCCTTGATGTAGGAAGCGCCTGCCTTAGCGAGCTCTGCGTCTGCGCCTTCAGCGATTATAACGGCGTGGAGCTTCTTGGAGGGTGCTGCTTCTGCCTCTGCCCTGATATTTCTTATAGCCCTGATGGCTGCCATGGAAGCTTCCATAAGCTTTACGTCATCGGAGTAGTCTGCTCCGGTGGGAACAGGCCAGGTCTCGTTCATAAGGAACTGCGGAGCATCAGCATCCTTGGGCAGGTAGCTGTAGATCTCCTCGGTAATGAACGGCATGTAGGGGTGCAGAAGCCTCAGGAGGTCCTTAAGGGCGGACAGCAGCACGTACCTTGCGGTAAGCTTGTCTTCTTCGTCCGCGCCGGTGAGCCTTGGCTTTACGAGCTCTATGTACCAGTCGCAGTAGCTGCCCCAGATAAGATCGTAGATCTTGGCTGCGGCAAGGGCGAACTCGAAGTTCTCCATGTTTGCGGTTATATCAGCGGTTGCGGCCTCTATGGAAGCCTTTATCCACTTGTCTTCCGGGCGGAGTTTTGCGGTCTTTGAGTCTGCCATGGGGCGGAAATCTCCGTTCTCGTCCTGGAGATTCATGATAACGAACCTGGAGGCGTTCCACAGCTTGTTGGCAAAGTTTCTGGCGGCCTCTACCTTTTCTGTCTGGTAGCGGATGTCGGAGCCCGGAGCTATTCCGGACAGCAGCATGAACCTGAGCGCGTCTGCGCCGTACTGGTCTATTACCTCCAGCGGGTCTATGCCGTTGCCAAGAGACTTGCTCATCTTGCGGCCCTGGGCGTCGCGGACCAGTCCGTGGATAAGCACGTGGGAGAACGGAGCCTTGCCCATCTCCTCTATGCTGCTGAATATCATCCTGGCTACCCAGAAGAATATGATGTCGTAACCGGTTACGAGCACGTCAGTCGGGTAGAACTTCTTAAGGTCTTCGGTGTTTTCCGGCCAGCCGAGAGTGGAGAACGGCCAGAGGGCGGAGCTGAACCAGGTGTCCAGAACGTCCTCGTCCTGGTGGAAGTGCTTGCCTCCGCACTTGGGGCAGACTGCCGGTGTTTCCTTGGCTACGACCATCTCTCCGCAGTCGTCGCAGTAGTAAGCGGGGATCCTGTGGCCCCACCACAGCTGCCTGGAGATGCACCAGTCCTTGATGTCCTCCATCCAGTGGTAGTAGATCTTGTCGAAGCGCTCCGGAACGAACTTTGTTTCGCCCTCGCGGACCGCCTTGATGGCGGGCTCTGCCAGCGGCTTCATCTTTACGAACCACTGCTCGGAGATGCGCGGCTCTACTGCGTTATGGCAGCGGTAGCACTCGCCTGTGGGAATTATAAGGTCCTCGGTCTTTACCAGGTAGCCTGCTGCATCCAGGTCTGCTACCCATGCCTTACGGCACTCATAGCGGTCCATTCCTGCGTACTTTCCGCAGATGGGAAGCATCCTTGCCTTTTCGTCCATGCAGTCGAACATGGGCAGGTTATGACGCTGGCCTACTTCGAAGTCGTTGGGGTCACAGGACGGTGTTATCTTAACTGCGCCGGTACCTTTTTCGGGATCCGGATAGGGGTCTGCAATTACGGGGATCTCCCTGTTGAATATAGGCAGGAGGACCTTCTTGCCTACCATGTCCTTATAGCGCTCGTCTTCCGGGTTTACGGCTATGGCTACATCGGCAAACATGGTCTCGGGCCTTGATGTTGCAACGGTTATGCCCTCTCCGCCGTCAGCTGCGGGATAGCGGAAGTACCAGTACTTGCCCTGCTTGTCTTCGTGCTCTACTTCTATGTCGGAAAGCGCGGAACCGCAGACAGGGCACCAGTTTATAAGGCGGCTGCCCTTGTAGATAAGCCCCTTGTTGTAGAGGCGCAGGAAGTGCTCCTTTACGGCCTCGTTGCAGCCTTCGTCCATGGTAAAGCGCTGGCGGCTCCAGTCGCAGGATGTACCCATCTTGCGCTGCTGCATGGTAATGCGGTTGCCGTACTCTTCCTTCCATGCCCAGGCGCGCTTAAGAAATTCCTCGCGGCCGAGCTCTTCTTTGGTCTTGCCTTCTTCTTTCTTTATCTTATCGACTACCTTTACCTCTGTGGCTATGCTGGCGTGGTCTGTGCCCGGCAGCCACAGGGCGCTGTAGCCCTGCATCCTCTTAAAGCGGATCAGAACATCCTGCAGGGACGCGTCCATTGCGTGGCCCATATGGAGCTGACCAGTGATGTTTGGAGGCGGCATCACTATGGTGAAAGGCTTTTTGTTGGGGTCCTGGTCCGGGGCAAACTTGCCGGATTCCTCCCAAGCCTTGTAGATGCGGTCCTCGAATGACTTCGGATCGTAAGTCTTAGCTAAATTTTTCTCCATTGTTTTCACCTTTTATGATCAAATAATTGTTAACTGTTGATAAAGCGTTCCGCCAGCTCCGAATCGGAGGGCACGGGATCGTAGTTGGCGCCGCGGTGCTGGTACTGTTCGCGGCCCTTGCCTATTATCAGGACTACGGTCTTGGGCTCGGCATTTACTATGGCGTCGCGGATGGCCTTGGTGCGGTCCACGCATATGGCGCCCTTGCCGCCGAAGCCTTCCAGGTTCTTAAGAACTTCCACGGAGATCTCGTAGGGGTCCTCGTCTGCAGGATCCTCCTCCGTTATCCAGGTGAAGTCCGCGTATTTTGCTGCCACCTTGGGAAGGTCCACCCTGCGGGAGTGCCCTTTTCCCCCGGGGCAGCCGAATACAGCCACTATCTTGTACCCCGGATACTCTTCCTTGGCGGAGCTCATAAGCTTTTCGTAGCTGAGCTCGTTGTGAGCGTAGTCCGAAATTGCTATTACATCCCGCTCTTTGTTCTCGAAGAACTCCATGCGCCCTGCTGCGCGCGCATCCAGAAGGCCGGTCCTTATCTCCTCTTCTGTTGCGCCAAGCTGCAGAGCTATTGCTGCCGCTGCCGCCGCGTTCTCCGCGTTGAACAGCCCTGGCATGGTGTAGCGCAGGCCTTTGATGACCTTTCTGCCGCCCTTGCCGCTTTCTATCTCTTCTGCGGAGAGCCCTTTGCAGTCTGTCCAGACCGCAGCATCCAGCACTATGCCGCGCTCGTCCTTAGAGACGTTCTCCGCGCGGTAGGCTACGATGCGGCCGCACTGCTGCGCGGCCAAAAGCACCTCCCCAAGCTTTATGTTCTCCAGTCCGACCACTGCGGTGTCCGACTGCCCGAATATCTTAAGCTTTGATTCAAAATAGTCTTCCATGGTGGGATGCTCGGTGCTTCCGATGTGGTCTGCACCGAAGTTTGTGAACACCCCGTATTTAAAGCGTACGCCCAGAGTGCGGTCGTACTTGAGGGCCTGGGAGGACACCTCCATGCAGGCTGCCTTAAGGCCGCTGATCTGCATGTTATGGAGCCTTTCGCCAAGCTCTATGGCCTCCGGCGTGGTAAGGTGGCTCTCAAAGAGCTTCACGCCGTCGTAGGTGTCTATGGTGGAGAGGTAGCCGAACTTGCCCGCTCCGCAGGCCTTGCTGCCCTCCATTATGGCTTTTAGGTAGTAGAGCGTGGTGGATTTGCCCTTGGTTCCTGTAATGCCTACAAGCTGCAGGTCCTTCCAGGGGTCCTGGTAGAAGAGGTTTGCAAGCACTGCCATGGCCTTCCGTATGTCCGGGCCTGCTGCGTAAGCAATGGCTCCGTTTTCTATGGCCTTGGTAAGGTACTCCGGCTTGAATGCCACGCCTTTGCACACGAAAAGCGTCCCCGGAGTTACAGTCCTGGAATCGAAGGACAGTCCTGTTACCTGGGCGTCCAGCGCCTCCGCAGGAACTACGCCCTCGGGCTGCCCCGGAACGCTGATGGTAACATCCAGTCCGCTTTCCTTAAGTTTTTCTATGTAATCTTTAAGTATCATTTCTTAGTTGTTATCGTCTCCGTTATGGCTTTCGAAGCCTGTTATCTCGTAGATATCGCGGCTGCCCGCCTCCTGCCCCAGGGACACCTGGCCGTCGTACTGAAGCCTTAAGTTGCCGGAGGCAATGTCGTAGAAACATGCGTTTGCAGTAAGCACGTAAGCCTGCACCAGCAGTACAAGCATGCTCAGCACTATGTAGATAGGGTCTGACGATGCCTGCACCACAGTGTTGGTGTAGTTCTCTATGGTCATGTCCGCGGAGAAATCCAGTATCATCATAAGGTAGAAGCTGGACGGCAGCGTAAGCAGTATAATCCACGGAAGGAAGCTGAACTGCAGCCAGAAGAACCTGGACTTGTTGCCGTACATCATAAGGCGGCTCTTGAGCAGGCACTCAACGGGCCTCAGCTCCGGCTCGTCTGCCAGGATAAAGAAGGCCTGAGAATACTTTATTGCTGCAATTATCCCCGGGATCACAAAGAGCAGGCTCCACAGGATAGTTATTATCATGGTGAGGGTAAACAGCCCTATTGCGTTCCATATGTTGGAGAAGCTCTTGGCGTAGCTTTCCATGGGGTAGCCTTCGCTGCCGCGGAACATTTCTATGAAGTAGTAGGACAGCCCCAGGATGACAGGGCCAGTTACTATTACAGTGTAGAAGTTCAGCAGGTAGTTTACGAAGTCCGACCTGAACAGGTAGCTGAACAGGTACACCGGCCCCTGCGCAATTATCGTTGCCAGCAGGACCATAAGCGTAGCGCTGAAAAAGCGTCCTTTCAGCATCTGGCGCGCGAGCCTTTTTATTTTTCCGGCGCTAAGGGTGACTATCATCAGCCTACTCCTCCTCGTCGTCCGTCTTTACTACGTCTACCTTGCTGTAGCCGCCGAGACCGTAAGACGCATCGTCCAGCTCGTAATCGCCGCAGCCTGTAAAGGCTATTTTGTGAGATCCGCCGGCCAGCTTGTCTTCCCTTGCCTGCAGAACAGCAGTAAAGGGGCTTGCGGGAGCTCCGTCTATCTCTGCCATTTCCGGGTCTTTGTACCAGCTGCGGAACTTAAAGAGCTGCTCCGCAAAGCTGCGCCTTACCTCATCCTGGTCCAGGTCCGCCGCTAAAAGCAGCAGGTTCTGCTCCACGGAGTCCACCAGGGAGACCATCTCGTTGGCCTCGTCCGGCACCGCATTGGTAAGGTCTTCGAAGTAGTTTTCTATAAGGTCCCCTGCGGTCTGCGGGTCTATTTTGGACAGCGCAATGTAGAAGAGGTCGAAGGGTATGTCTTCGTCCATCTCCAGAAGGTCCGCCAGCTGCTCGAAATATTCGAGGTCTTCCGGCGTGTCCATCTCCAGCTGTTTGAACAGTTTTGCTAAAGTCATTGTTTCTCCTTTGCGGGATCAGAGCGCGTGCTGCTTAAGTACGTAGTCTCCGCTGATGCCGAGCATCTGTATTATTCCAAGGAACTTGGAGGAGAGATCGCTGGCGTAGAACATGCGGCTGCCCTGCCATTCGCTGGCCAGCAGGCCGTACCTTGTGAGTATGCGCCTTACCTCCATAGCCAGCGCCATGGACGGGTCTATGATGCTAAGCCAGGGGAAGAGCTTTTCTATATTCGGCCTGATTATCGGGTAGTGAGTGCAGCCAAGCACCAGGGTGTCCACCTGGTTCTCCCTGATGAATTCGTCCAGGGTATGCTTGATCGCTGCATCCATTGCCGGCGTATTGAAGGCTCCGCTTTCTATAAGAGGCACAAAGGCCGAGCACCCTATGGAGTGCACGTTGAGCTCCTGGCTGATCTTTCTGATCTCTTTTTCGTAGGCGCCGCTCTCCACAGTTACAGGGGTCGCTATTACGCCTATGGAATTCTCCGGCGTGCAGACCTCCGCTATCCTTGCCGCGCAGGGCTTTATAACTCCTACCACGGGGATGTCCGGATGGTCTTCTTTTATGGCGTCCAATGCTATGGACGAACTGGTGTTGCAGGCCGCCACAAGTATCTTGGCGCCCTGCTTTACCAGGAAATCTGCTATCTCACGCGAAAAAGCGCGCACTGTTGCGGGGCTCTTGGTCCCGTACGGGGCCCTTGCCGTGTCCCCGAAATACACTATACTTTCATGTGGCAAAACTTCCGAAAATGCGTTGATGCTGGTGAGCCCGCCAACGCCCGAATCGAATATGCCAATAGGTCTGTCATCCATTAAAGCCTATGCCTCCAATATAACAACATATTATACAATATAATCCCCGCAGTATCAAGCCGCAAGGCATTAGAATTACGCAGCCCGCGAGTGTCTCGCGTGCTTCAGTTACGCAGTGAGCGGGGCGCCCATCAGGCTACATAGTATACTGTTATGGCTGTGCAATATTGTTGCCATATCAGGTCCCCTTCCGGACCCAAGTACTGCAACAATAGAGCCGCTCACTTTTTTTAAAACAAAGCTCTCAACCTGAGGATCTCCTCAGGAGCTGCCGATGTCCGGCTTTAGGGTTAGAAGCCGGGCGCAAAGCGGAGCCACTTACAGCAAGCCTTTGCTTTTAGGCAAAACATGCTTTTTTATTGGGTTTTAGGTAAACTTAAAATACGGTTTACCAAAACGCCCTAAAAATGGACTGTTTTGGGTAAAACAAATGCCGGGATCCGCAATAATCATGTCTATATATAGCCGTTTTTGTCGCAAACCTAGGAATCGCAGAGATAATATCAGTGATCAGGACCGACAGCGGCAAAAATGCGCCAGTTTTTTTACCGAAAAAGGGCTTTTAAGAGGCATATTGGTAAGATCCAAAAAATGTTTACCGAAAACCCCTAGAATATACTAGTTTTGGGTAAAAACTGCCTCAGTGCAAGCATCAGAAAATGTATAGACCGCGAACCTGAAAACTGTCCCCTATGTTATTTTCAGCATAGAGAACCGTCCCCTATGTTACTATGTTAGAGCAATAAAAAAGCCCCCGGTGATCGGGGATCGGGGGCTTAAGAGGTTGGCACCTTAGTGCTTTAGTGCTGGATGAAGTTCTTGGAGGACTCGTCTTCGCCAGTCTTGTAGTTGTGGTCCTGACGATATCCCTTGGTGTACTCTTCGCCCTTAGCAGCAGCCTGCTTAGCGGCGTCGGTGTACAGACCATATTCAAACTGCTCGCAAAGCTCGGTGTAGCTCTTGTCTGTGTGCTCGTTTCTGGGAAGAGGAACGTCCTGCTCGCCTGCAAGAATGTCCTGGACCTTCTTGATGTTGACGTGGTGGATGTCGGTTCCTTCCATAACAGCAACAGCAGCAGCAACGCCTGCGCCCTGACCGGTACCTGTGCACTGCGGGATCAGGTTAAGCCAGTCGATAGCGATGTTATCTGTGGACAGGTGGCGTCCCGGAGCGAGGAGGTTCTCGCAGCCCTTTGCCATGATAGCGCCAAGAGGAATCTCTACCGGGCCGCAGTCGTTGATCTGGCAAATGGTGGAGTGCCATGCGATAACGTCGTCGTGCTTCTTTGCGAATGCGAAATCGTTGGTGGTCATGATGTACTCACCCTGCAGTCTTCTGGAGCAGCGGGTTCCGAGCTGCGGAGCGATGTCGTAGAGGAATGCGTTCTTGAATGCGAGCGGGCAGACCTCTCTCATGTACTCGATGACCTTTGCGATGGAAAGTCTGGTTGTGACTTCTGTAGCGGTCTGGTCCTTGATGACTGTGCAGTCACGGTCAGCGTGCCAGTTGTTCATCCAGCAAACGGTAGGATCGTTGGTGGGCAGCGGAGCAATACGGAAGCCTGCTACCTTCTTGATGCCGTCTCTGAATGCCTGGTATGCTTCGGGGTGAGCCTGCTGCCACTCGTACCAGAGGTTCCAGTCGATTCCGCCTACTCTGTATACCAGAGCAGTTGTGGAGGATCTGCAGACAGCGTCTGCCAGGGACTGGTATGCTGCGCCAGCCTGGGAGTAGATGTCGCCGTCGCCGGTAGCATCTATTACCTGCTTAGCAAGGATAGCCTTGCGGCCTTCCTTGGACTCGAAGATAACGCCCTTGATGGTCTTGTTCTCTACGATAGGAGTTACGCCCCAGGTGTGATACATAAGCTGGATGCGGTCTCTTTCTTCGTAGACCATCTCGTCCAGGATTATGCGCATGTACTGAGGATCGAAGTAAGGAGCTCTTACGAGCATGGACTCTTTGCATCCGCCGAATGTTCCGCGGGATACGCAGTCGTGGATAGCTCTCCAGCGCTGCAGCTTAGCGGGGTCAGTCTCGCCTGCTTCCTCTACGGAAGGAGCCATTACAGAACCCGGGAACTGCTTCTGGGAACGGGTGAACCACTCTTCCTGGATGCCTCTTACGAAGCTCTTGTTTCTCCAGGTGAGGTCCGGAAGCATTAATACATAACCGCCTGTAGCATCGCCGCCCATGTAGCCGTAACGCTCCATGAGTATGATGTTCTTGGCACCTGCTCTTGCTGCAGCAACTGCAGCGGCCTGACCGGCAGCACCTGCTCCGACTACGAGGATATCACATTCTGCGTATACGGGGATGTCGCGGGCGGCCTCATGAAATACTTTAGCCATAGTTTCGTCCTTTCTAGATATTTACCTGCAATTATTTTTTACACTTACATTATATTTCTCTAATATATGCTTTTCAAACATACAAATTTTACTTCGCCGTAGAAATAACTGACAGGGTTCGGACACAAAAGGCTCCTGCGAACAGGAGCCTTTTGATTATCTGTTTTGTTCTTATTAGCCGATGGTCACCGGGAACAGGAAGTTGAAGATAAGTCCGATGACATACTGCCAAATGATGTACAGGAACAGTACTGCAAGACCAGAGGTGAAGAGGAACTTGGAGTTGATCTCCTTTCTGGACAGGATGTATGCAGCGTTTACAGATCCGGACGGGAACAGGTAAGCAACCTGTGCAGCTGCGGACAGTGTAGCAAGAATGATAGTCGGGTTACCAACTTCGCCTGCCTGGATGTGCTGGCATACGATAGGAGCAATGATCGGGGTGATACCAAGGGTAAGTACCTGACCATTTACAACCTGGGTAACGAGTGTAGCGAATACTGTTACGATGAGGAGCAGTACAGGAATGCTCATGTTGCCGAAGATCGGTCCGAACAGGCTGCTGATAGCTCCGCGGATACCCATGTTCTCAGCGGTGTCTGTGCAGACAGTGCCGAGCAGTACCATGATACCTACGAGAGAGATCATCATCCACAGAGAAGACTCAGAGAGGAGCTTGTTGAGGTTGATGATGGGCTCGCCGTCAACACGGACGATGCTCCAGATCACAAGAGGAATTACCCAGATCATGGTTACTGTGAGGGAACCCCAGACAGCGAATCCCGGCCAGGTCTTCTTAGCGAATGCGGTAAGAATTGCATAAGCTATGCAGACGATCACAGACCAGAACATGATCCTCATCTTCTTGTCGAAGTGATCAGGAACCTTAGCGAACTGTTCTACCTTGGTAACATCAACGTGAGCAAGCTTGGACATATCTACTCTGAAGATGAACTTGAGAGCAAGTACGTAGAGAGCATTGAATACGATGAATGTTGCGATCTCGTACAGCATGTAGAGAGGACCGTTGAAGGTGAGGCCGAACGGCTCGAGTGCCTTATCGAAGAAGGACACTGTTACAGCCATAGCGCCTCTGAAGTAGAACAGGAATCCGCCGTAAGCGCCTACATAAACGCCTAAGAGAGCGAACTTCTTGAATCTGCTTTCCTCGCCGTAGCCGGCAACGTCGCACATAGAATCGATCAGTCCGTAGAAGAGCAGGAAGAACGGAGCTCCGCCCATGCAGGTGGATACTACGTAACCTGTGGTCATGATGATGAACATCAGCATTCCAGGTCTGCCTTTGGTGATCTTCATTCCGAGCATCTTCTTAGCAATAACGTTCATAGCTCCGGTCTGTCTGAGTCCGAGGAGCAGAGCGCCTGCGAAAACGAGCTGGAAGGTGGTTGTGGTACCTGTCCACTTGGTAAGCAGTGTGCCTACATCCATGTAGCCGTGGATAGGGAATGCAAGCAGAGCGATAAGAGAGCTCTGGGTGATGGGGCAGCCTACGCATGTCATGAATATAACACCGATAACTACGCCCAGCATCTTCATACCCATGTCGCCTATGCCGCCGAAGGGCGGAACGATGTAGCCGAACAGGTAAACGATAAGGGTACCGATTATAAGGTAAATGTCCTTACTTGTAAGACCCTTTTTTTGTTCAATAGCTGGCATGATTAAATCTCCTTTCTTGAACAAATTAAACTGATAAATGCATGGGAAAAAAATCCCATAACAATTATAAAACAAAAACGGACCCGTAAAAGGGTCCGTTTGGTTACGTCGGTGTAAACGTTAGTTATCAACCCAGCGCCTGAGCGAGGTCTGCGATAAGGTCTTCTTTGTCCTCCAGACCGCAGCTGATGCGGATAAGACCAGCCGGAACTCCTGCCGCTGCAAGCTGTTCCTCGTTCATCTGCCTGTGGGTGGATGTAGCCGGGTTGAGGCAGCAGGTGCGCGCGTCCGCAACGTGGGTCTCTATGGCTGCAAGTCTGAGCTTTTTCATGAAGCTTTCCGCAGCGGGCCTTCCGCCGGCTATCTCGAAGGACACTACGCCGCAGCCGCCGTTGGGCATGTATTTCTGCGCTCTTTCGTAGTAAGGATCGCTCTTAAGTCCGGGGTAGTGGACAGCAACTACCTTGGGATGCTTTTCCAGGAACTCCGCCACCGCCAGGCCGTTCTCCACGTGCTTTGGCATGCGCACGTGCAGGGATTCCAGGCCCAGGTTAAGGTAGAAAGCGTTCTGCGGGCTCTGTATGCAGCCAAGGTCCCTCATAAGCTGGCTTGTGGCCTTGGTTATGAAAGCGCCCTCTTTGCCGAACTTCTGCGCGTAGACTATTCCGTGGTAGCTCTCGTCCGGAGTGGTGAGCCCCGGGAACTTGTCTGCGTGGGCCATCCAGTCGAACCTGCCGGAATCCACTATGGCGCCGCCGACAGCCGTGCCGTGGCCGTCCATGTACTTGGTAGTGGAATGGGTAACAATGTCTGCGCCCCACTCTATAGGCCTGCAGTTTACAGGGGTCGGGAAGGTGTTGTCCACGATAAGTGGCACGCCGTGAGCGTGGGCCGCCTTTGCGAACTTTTCTATATCCAGCACCGTAAGAGCCGGGTTAGCAATGCTCTCTCCGAACACTGCCCTGGTGTTGTCCTTAAACGCCGCGTTCAGCTCTTCCTCCGTGCAGTCCGGGGAAATGAAGGTGGCCTCTATACCCATCTTTGCCATGGTAACAGAGATAAGGTTAAAGGTGCCGCCGTATATGGAGCTGCTTGCCACTATGTGGCTTCCTGCCTCGCAGATGTTGAACAGCGCAAAGAAATTTGCAGCCTGGCCGGAAGATGTAAGCATTGCCGCCGTGCCGCCTTCCAGCGCTGCTATCTTAGCCGCAACGTGGTCGTTGGTGGGGTTCTGGAGCCTGGTGTAGAAATAGCCGCTGGCCTCCAGATCGAAGAGCTTGCCCATGTCCTCCGATGTATCGTATTTGAATGTTGTAGACTGTATGATAGGTACCTGGCGAGGCTCTCCGTTGCCCGGGGTGTAGCCTGCCTGAACGCATTTTGTTCCGATCTTCTGATCTTTCATCTTATGCCTCCTGAAAATGATCTTACCCGTTATTATACATAAAAAGACCGCTCCGGAAAAGCGGTCTTTTTCTTCAACTCACGATTAATAGTAAAATTCAGTTCAACTCTTCGTAATTGCCGTCTAAATAATAGTATTCCGAAGGAAATGGCTTCGAATGAAAGCAAAATGGATACTCTGTCACCCTAACGAGCTCATCCTCTCCATTTGTATATTTCAGTTTTAAGAAGCAACACTGTTTATCATTAATAATAAAGTGATAAGCGTCGTTCCAATTCACACAGGCTATATCCGTAGATCTTTGTATTGGCATGTGGATCTGCACATACCTGTACTAATAACCGGTAATGTGTTCGAACTCAACCGGAACATACGCAAATTGATGACCATCGTATTGTACTATGATCCAAAACAGACAAGATGAGTCATTATTTATCGCATCAGCTATCCAAATGCTTTCTATATTCGAATACCGTTTTGTGACGATCTTTTTGACTTTGTTTACTATGCCATCTTGTCCTTTAGATAGCGTCGCGAACTGAAAAGCAACAGCAAGACAGATCACAATACAGATCACCAATATGATCCTGTTTTTTGTTCTACGATCCAAGGTTAGCATAATCAATTATTTATCGGACAATTTCAGCTCACTTTACAACAATCGACAACAAAGCGTGCTATTTTTTTCACTTTTGATTATACCATATCTTTAAACCCCTTCTACTCTTAATACACTTCGGCAGGGTAGAATCCGACAGGAAAAATAAAATTTATCCGATTTTTTTGCGCATGTTTATACAGGGTGCCGCATATGCTATAATTATCTGGTAAATGGAGACTGACCGCTATGAAAAAGCAACTTATCTGCGCGCTGCTTATGGCAGCTTTATCCGCCGGATTGTACTTTGGAACAGAGTACATAAACGATTATTATATCGGGCTGCCGGTGGATGCTCAGTTTTACGATGAATACGTTCTTGTGCCCCGTCCGGATGCCGCAGAGGACGGCACGCCGGAGCTCTTTGCGCTCCTTGGCACTGCAAGCGAAGGAGACTCAAGCTACCCCGTCTACGGTTTTGTGGGGAAGTCCGGCAAGATAGAGCTCTACACGGACCTGCGCAAGGACAGCTATGCGTATTCGCCAAGGCGGGATCTGGTGTTCCCCCAGGGGAGCGAGACCGGATATGCATCGCTTGGGGAGGTGTCTTCCCTGGAGGATCTTCCCGGCCTGGATGCTTTAAAGCAGGCCGCCTGCGCGGAAAAATACCTGCCGCTGGACTTTGAAAAAGTGCCCGGGACCCCGGAGCCTAAGGATATCTACGCATCCGACGCGGATGTGAACTACAAGGTGCTGCCAAACGCTGCTGCCCTGCAGGCCCCGCAGGACGGATCAGAGCAGGTGCAGGCAAAGGCAGAGCTTTTGAAGAGCGGAGCCGTGCGCCTTACCGAGGGAGAAAAGGTCAGCTACTGGCGCTACGCGTTTATAAACGGGGCCACCCGCGGCGCATTCTTCCCTGCGGACGAGGACGGAAACATAGTCCCGGGAGCGCTTCCGTCGGACAAGCTCTTTATTCGCTGCACCCTTACCGGCACGGACACGGAGCTGGAGGTGGAGCCTCAGACAGAGGAAGCCAAGGCGGAAAAGGACGCCCTTATTGCAAAGCACAAGGAGGAGCGCGAGGAAGCAGAGCGCAAGGCCAGAGAAGAGGAAGAGCGCAGAGCCCGCGAGGAAGCTGAAAGGCAGGCCGCACAAAGGGAGGCTGCAGCCGCTGCAGCAGCCGCAGCTCATGCTGCAGAGCAGAAGAGCGACGAAGAGGTCGCCCAGCTTATTGCGGAGAACCGCGATGCCTGGACAGCGGAGCTTCAGGCCCAGAGGTTCTACCTGGACAAGAACCTGGAGCGCTACCTGGCCTACAACGCAACTCACAGGCAGCTGTCCTGGTACGCCATAGTCCAGGCGGTAAATTCTAATATAGACAGGCCCTTCTACACCGGCGTGCAGAGCACGGACATGAGCAAGGGGCATCTTATACTGGTCAACAAGTACTACGCGCTCAGCTCCGGATACACTCCGGCGCTGGAGACTCTTGGCGGGCCGTACGGCAGCGGACAGCTGGAGCCCACTGCGGCCTGGGCATTCCGAGCCATGGTGGACGCGGCTTACCAGGACGGGATAAGCCTCTACAGTGTTTCACCGTTCAGATCCTACGCAACACAGAACGCTCTGTATAACGGATATGTTGCCCGCAACGGATTCTCTGCTGCGGAGCGGTTCTCTGCCCGTCCGGGGCATTCGGAGCACCAGACCGGGCTTGCCGTGGACATCAACGTGGCTGCAAGCTCCGCCCACTTCGAGAACACTGCCGAATACGCGTGGCTTATTGCAAACTGCCACAGGTTCGGATTCATACTGCGCTACCCGCAGGGCAAGGAGTACATTACCGGATACCTCTACGAGCCCTGGCACTACCGCTACGTTGGGCAGAGCGTTGCTACTGCCGTTATGAGCAGCGGGCTCACCTACGAGGAGTACTACGCTTATTACATAGACCGCTGAGGATAGGCGCTGAAGCCACTTTCGTACTGGAAAATTTATTTACATTTTTGGTAAATTATGGCTTGCAATTTTTACCAATTATGCTATACTGTACATGAAAAGTGACTTCAGACGTACATTATTCCCCCTGGTACAACTTTCACAGAAGCACTTAAAAACAGCGTGCCTGTTGTGGTAGCACGCTGTTTTCTTATTTGCCTTTATTGCTGATATTTGCAGCTTTCCGGAGCTATTTCTTTGGGTCTTCGTAGAGCTCTGCCAAGCGGTCTGCGGGCTGGCTCATTTTAGCGCCCTCATTTGCAGGTCCAAACAGAGGCTCGCTGCCGCTGTATTTGGCCTCTATGCCGCCATCCTGCATGGCCGGGCCTTCTGCGGCTGCGTTCCTAAGGGACCTTCTTGTTGTTGCAAAGAGCACCAGCAGCAGAGCGGAAAGTCCGAACAGCACCACAGCCACCCCTATAAGCAGCAGCTGGGAATCGTTGCAGTCTATCACGTAGTAGTAGATATCGCGGTCTGCGGAGCTTACCTCCAGGTAGTCCAGGCTCTCCTGGAAGAACTTCTTAACATCGTCCCCCATGTTTACCAGCTTGCCCTTAAGGTGCACCGGGTTCTCCGTAAGATAGGCTGTCTTTTCGTCCAGGTAGTCCCAGGTCTCGTCGTAGACGCGGTCCAGTTCCGCTGTGTCCTTCTTGCCGTTTGCGGTAAGGGCTATCATGGAATCATCGTCCAGCCATATAAGGTAGTACTGATCCTTGCCTGTGGTTATGCCGTAGGTCTTGTGGGTCCTTTCAGCAAAATTGTCCAGGACTGCGTCCACGTCTATCTCTATGTAAGAGTCCAGGTTATCCGCCAGGGAGCCCTGCTCCAGGAGCTTGTTGATGTTGGACACCTTCTTGCCGAATATCATCTCGGACTCGGAAATGGTGAATACCGATGCAAAGAGGAAGAACACTATGCCCAGTATCAGCAGTATCCAGCCTCCGCTTTTCTTCTGTTTGTTCATTGATGACCTCCAAAGCCGGGCCTTTGCAGCCCTGTTATCAGTTTAATGCTACCACATTTCTGCGGCAAATAAAAGCGGATATGCTGTTATACATATCCGCTTGTTGTAGTTTTATTAAAGACCGTCCCCTATGCGAATTTCATCATAGAGAACCGTCCCCTATGCTACTATGCTAGAGGAGGCCGTTGCCGAAGAGCGGTGCGAATACTACTGCTACTATGGTCATCAGCTTGATGAGTATGTTGAGGGACGGGCCGGAGGTATCCTTGAACGGATCGCCTACGGTATCACCTACAACTGCAGCGTGGTGGGTCTCGGAACCCTTGCCGCCGAAGGCGCCGCCTTCTACGTACTTCTTAGCGTTGTCCCAAGCGCCGCCTGCGTTGGACATCATGATAGCAAGGAGCACGCCGGAGAGCAGTGCGCCGGCCAGCATTCCGCCAAGAGCGTTCTTGCCCATAACGAAGCCAACGAGCAGAGGAGCAACTACTGCCATAACAGCAGGAGCGATCATTTCGTGAAGAGCTGCCTTTGTGGAGATGTCTACGCAGCGTGCGTAGTCAGGCTTGGAGGTTCCGGCCATGATGCCCTTGTCCTCTCTGAACTGACGGCGTACTTCTTCGATCATCTGGTTAGCAGCCTTACCAACGGAGCTCATGGTGAAAGCAGAGAACATGAACGGAAGCATAGCTCCGATGAATGTACCTGCGATAACTGTCGGGCTCAGAAGGTCTATGTCAGCAAGCCTGGTAACTTCTGCGTAGGATACGAACAGAGCCAGAGCTGTAAGAGCAGCGGAACCGATCGCAAAACCCTTGCCTATAGCAGCAGTGGTGTTTCCTACGGAGTCCAGTGTATCTGTAATGTTGCGTACGCGCTCCGGGAGCTCGGACATCTCTGCGATGCCGCCTGCGTTATCGGAAACAGGGCCGTAAGCGTCTACAGCGATGGTCATACCAGCGGTGGAGAGCATTCCTACTGCGGAAAGTGCGATTCCGTATACTCCGCCGAACTTGTAAGCAACGATGATGCCTACTGCGATAATGAGTATGGGGAATACGGTGGACATCATACCTACGGAAAGTCCGGAGATGATGGTAGTTGCCGGACCGGTCTGGGACTGCTCTGCGATCTTCTTTACAGACTTGTAATCTGCGGAGGTGTAGACCTCTGTGATCTTACCGATTGCAGTGCCGACTACGAGGCCGGAGATTACAGACCATGCAAAGTTGAGTGTTCCGAAGAATGCATTGGAAAGTACTACGGAAACGATAGCAGCAAGTATTGCAGCTACGTAGGTTCCCATGTCCAGAGCGTGAGCCGGGTTGGAACCTTCCTTGCAGTTAACGGAGAGTATACCGACTATGGAAGCAATGATGCCTACTGCGGAGATGATCAGCGGGAAGATAGCTCCGAGAACCTGATCGTAACCTGCAGCAACAAAGCTTGCGCCAAGTGCCAGTGTAATAGCGGAAATAATGGATCCTACATAGGATTCGAAGAGGTCGGAACCCATGCCTGCGATATCGCCTACGTTGTCTCCAACGTTATCTGCGATAACTGCGGGGTTTCTGGGGTCGTCTTCCGGAATGCCGGCTTCTACCTTACCAACAAGGTCTGCGCCTACGTCTGCAGCCTTGGTGTAGATGCCGCCGCCTACACGGCCGAACAGAGCCATGGAGGAAGCGCCAAGACCGAAGCCTGTGAGGCAGGTCCTTGCTGTTTCAGTGTCCAGAAGGAGGAATGCAAGGCCAACGCCGAGGATGCCAAGGCCTACTACGCAAAGACCCATAACAGCGCCGCTCCTGAAAGCGACCTTAAGAGCCTTGTTCATTCCGCCGCTTTCTGCAGCAGCAGCTGTCCTTACGTTGCCGCGGGTAGCTACCTGCATGCCGAAGTATCCGGCAAGCACGGAGAACGCGGAACCGCAGACATAAAGTATAGCGGTGACCCAGTTGATACCAAATCCGAGGACTACGGTGAGAACAGCAACTACGATGATCATAGTTCTGTATTCTCTGCCGAGGAAGGCCATAGCGCCTTCGTGGATGTAGCCGGAGATCTCTGTCATACGGGCGTTGCCTGTAGACTGGCCGGTGATCCACTTTGCAAGTATAAGCGCAACTACGAGTGCGCAAGCTCCGACTATAGGAGCTACATATGCAAGTTTATCCATTGGGTGCCTCCTGATCCATTACATGATAACTACAAGTACCAGGTTGACGATCAGGAACACCACTGCAGTGATGACAGTGAGTTTTGAAAGCTTTTCGTCATAACCGGTAGACTTCTTCTTTCCGCCGAAGAGGCTGTCGGAACCGCCCGACACAGCAGAAAGACCGTTAGACTCGCCCTGCTGGAACATTACGGAGAGTGTCAGAACTACCGATACTACAGCCAGCAGGATCATAAAAACTGTCTTCATTAATTACTCCTTCAAAAATAATACTGCGGTAAAAATATGATTTAGTATCTTATCACAGATGTATTTTTACTGCAAGGATAAAACTTGCAAACTTTTACCTTGTATTATAGAAAATCGTACAAACTTACTAAAAATGTACTATTTCTAAGAAATCTGCAGGCTTAAGGCTTGCTCCGCCTACCAGGGCGCCGTCTATATCGTCCTGGCTCATAAGCTCGGATGCGTTTGCGGGCTTTACGCTGCCGCCGTACTGGATAGCTATCTCCTCGGAGATATCGTCTCCGTAGAGCTCTTCCAGGACGCTTCTGATGTAAGCGCACATCTCCTGAGCCTGATCCGGTGTTGCGGTCTTGCCTGTGCCTATAGCCCAGATCGGTTCGTATGCAACTGTTACCTTCTTTGCGTCCTCTGCGGAAACTCCTGCGAAGTCTGCGCGGATCTGGCCGCCTACGAATTCCTTTTCCTTGCCGGCTTCCCTTACTGCAAGGCTCTCGCCGCAGCAGAGTATGGGGAGTATACCTTCAGCAAGCGCCTTGAGGACCTTCTTGTTTACGGTCTCGTCTGTTTCTCCGAAGTATTCCCTGCGCTCGGAGTGGCCGATTATAACGTAATCAACGCCTATTTCCTTGAGCATGGGAGCGCTGATCTCTCCGGTGAACGCGCCCTGGTCCTCCCAGTGCATGTTCTGGGCTGCAACGCCTATGCCTGTGCCCTCGAATGCCTTCTTAAGAGCCCAGAGCTGGGTGAAAGGAGCTGCTATAGCAACGCGGACATCGCTTGCCTTGTAGATCTTCTTGAACTCTTCAGCAAATTCCACTGCCTGCGCAGCTGTCTTGTACATTTTCCAGTTTCCTGCGATAAATGGTTTTCTCATTGTTTTTCTCCTGTACATTATACTGAGGCGCAGATACTGCGCCCCAGCTCGATCAACTTATTTTTACTTGTCCTGCAGTGCTTCTACGCCGGGCAGAGCCTTGCCTTCCAGGAACTCCAGGGATGCGCCGCCGCCTGTGGAGATGTGGGTTATCTCGTCTTCTATGCGGAACTGCTTTGCAGCGGATGCGCTGTCCCCGCCGCCGATTATGGATACAGCGTTGCTCTTTACGATAGCGTCTGCAACAGCCTTGGTGCCGCCTGCGAATTCATAGTACTCGAAGACGCCCATGGGTCCGTTCCAGAATACTGTGCCAGCGTTTGCGATCTCTTCTGCGTAGATCTCCCTGGTCTTGGGGCCAATGTCCTGGCCTTCCCAGCCGTCCGGCATCTTGTCTGCGTCCACATACATGAACTTTGTTGCGTCAGGTCCGAACTTGTCAGCGACCTTGATATCCACAGCGGTAAGGAACTTGACACCCTTGGCCTTTGCCTTTTCTTCTATTTCCTTTGCAACATCCAGCTTGTCGCGCTCGCAGAGGGAATTGCCTACGTTCCATCCGCGGGCTGCGAAGAAGGTGTAGGACATGCCGCCGCCAATGATTATGGTGTCTGCCTTTTCCAGCAGGCTGTTGATGACCGCGATCTTGTCGGAGACCTTGGATCCGCCGAGTATTGCAACGAAAGGTCTTACCGGCTCGTTGAGGGCATCGCCCAGGAACTTGAGCTCTTTTTCGATAAGGAAGCCGCTTACTGCAGGCAGGTAGTCTGCGATGCCTGCTGTGGATGCGTGAGCCCTGTGAGCTGTTCCGAAAGCATCGTTAACATAGATCTCGGCAAGGCTTGCAAGGTCCTTTGCGAAAGCAGGATCGTTCTTTTCCTCCTCTGCTCTGAAGCGGAGGTTTTCGAGAAGCATTACCTGGCCGGCCTTGAGCTTTGCTGCAGCTGCCCTTACCTTGTCGTCTACTACAACATCGGACTGAGCGAATATGACCTCCTTGCCAAGGAGCTCTGTGAGCCTCTTGGCAACAGGTGCCAGAGTGTACTTGGGGTTGGGCTCTCCCTTGGGGCGGCCCATGTGGCTCATCAGGATGACTGCTGCGCCCTGCTCTACCATGTACTTTATTGTTGGAAGCGCTGCGGTGATACGGTTATCATCGGTTATCTCTCCGTCCTGCATGGGAACGTTGAAATCGCAGCGGCAGATTATCTTCTTGCCTTTAACATCGATGTCTTTTACTGTTTTCTTCATGATGTGCTCCTTTGCTTTGATATGTGACTGTCCGCGTGCGCGGACTGCTTTGAAACGGTTTCAGTTTTAATTATTATACATCATTCTTTCAATAAATGCACCAATGCGCCGGAAAATATGGTATACTATCGATAATTATTTCAGGAGGCACCATGAGTACCAAAATAGCACTGCTCGGTTTCGGCACCGTCGGAAAAGGCACCTACAGGGTCCTTACCCAGAACGCCGCTGTAATAGAAAAGAAGACCGGAAAGAAGATAGAAGTAGCCCGCATCCTGGAGCGCGCCCAGGCTGCAATAGACAGCGGAGTGGCTCCCAAGGAGCTCTTTACCCAGGACTACGATTCCATACTTGCAGATCCGGAAATAAGCATAGTCGTGGAGATGATGGGCGGCCTGGAGCCCGCCAGCAGCTTTATGCTAAGGGCCCTTGAGGCAGGTAAAAACGTTGTAACTCCAAACAAAGCTGCCGTTGCTGCAAACTACGACAAGCTCCACAAGGCAGCCGAAGACCACGGCGTGCGCATCAAGTACGAGGCTTCCGTGGGCGGCGCCATCCCTGTTATCGAGACGATAAATACCTCGCTGGTAGCCAACAGGATCAGCAAGGTCCAGGGCATAGTAAACGGCACCACCAACTACATACTCACCAAGATGGAGGAGGAAAACCTCTCCTACGAGGAGGCACTTAAGCAGGCCCAGGCCAAGGGCTTTGCCGAGGCAGACCCCACCGCGGATGTAGAGGGCATAGATGCCGCAAACAAGCTTACCATTCTTATTGCTGAGTGCTTTGGCGTTTACATGCGTTTACATTAAGCCGGGAGACATTGAGCGCGTTGGAATTACAAGGCTCACCAGGGACGATCTCCGCCTGGCCACCCAGAACGGCTGCAAGCTTAAGCTTATAGCCAGCGCCGAGCGCCTGGAAGACGGCAGCATAGAGGCTTTCGTGAAGCCCACGGAGGTGCCCGTCCACAGCCCGCTGGCCTCTGTTTCCAACGAGTTCAACGGCATACTGCTCTCCTGCAACATGGCAGACAACATTTTCCTCTACGGCCGCGGCGCCGGCATGGATCCCACAGGCTCCGCCGTAGCAGCAGACGTTGTATCCCTGGCAAAGTAGAAAAGACAAACATCTTCGGCATAACAAAAACCGCGCAGTCTGCGCGGTTTTTGTATTTGTCTGTGGTGGCTGCCGGATCCGGGGCTCATGCGTTTTCTGCAGCCCGCTACGCGGCTTTACGCCAAGCCTTTCCGGGACTTTCATCAGCTCGCTGCGTACCGCATCCGCGCTCGCTGTGAAAGTCCGTGCGGAAAGTCTTTTCTACCGCTCCGCAAGCGCTTTGAAAGCGCATGA
>CADALS010000003.1 GCA_902788795.1 uncultured Eubacteriales bacterium
TGACTTTCTTGGTCGAAATGTTTCTTTCCATCCTTTTATGGTCCCTTTCCCCCGGGGTGTGCATGATCAAGATCTGTGCACTGCAAATTTGTGTATAATTCTATGCACTGCAAATTTGTGTATAATTTTATGCACGGCAATTTTATCTATAAAAATCTGTGTACGACAAATTGCGGTGGGTATAATCCACCTAAATAACAATAATACACTCTTTTTGTGAAAAAATAAACCCCCCTGGCACTTTGGCGCTCCGGCCCGCATCAAGGGCGCATCAGGGGGACGGTTCTTCCGATGCGCATGAAACGCCCGAGGCGGCATACAGGGACGGTTCTCTGGTGCCAAAAGACGGCGCCATGGCGATATTGTTGCCAAATCAGGTGCTGTAACAGCGGTTTTGCAACAATTACGCCTGATCAAAAAGATGATCTGCGCGTTTGTTGCAATACTCATAATAATTTGGCCGATCTGCAACAAATCACCGAATGATGGGACTCTGAATAACTGCTACACCTCTAAAATTGCCCGAATGCACTACACAATTTACCATAATCTATCTTATGCACTAGGATTTCTCCAGAAAATGACTGGCTCAAGGCTTTTCCTTCGTGATTATTGATCTCTGCTTTTTCAAATTGTTGCAAAAGACCAGTCCTGCACCCGAGTATGTCAACAATCGAGCCATTCTACTTTTAAGGGTAGCCCTGTGCGTTTTTTACTTCTGCACATTTGCAAGTTTTACCCAAAAGCAGTGGTTTTTAGGGCTTTTTGGTAAAGATTTTTTTGCTCTTACCAAAATGCCGCCAAAAGCCCCATTTTCGGTGAAAACTCACGAAGCGGGCTTCGATATTTCGGTCTGAAAAGCTCGCACACTTGACCTAAATTGCGCAAAATACACTCTGTGAAGCATTAATCCCGTCTTCCAGGTCCAAATCCAATAAGACACATCAGTAATTTTAGTCAAAAGTGGTCCTTTTTACTTGTTTTCGGTAAACCGATTTTAAAGTTTACCAAAATCCCCAATAAAAAGCCCTGTTTGCCTAAAAAACACTAAGCAATCGAGCCTTTCTCCTTTTAAGGGGCGGCCCTTGTGCGTTTTACTCCTAGGTGCCGAAAACACCGCCAGCCGGCTAACAGCGCAATATAAAGAGGACCACCCCCTATGCATTTTTCAGCATAGAGAACCGTCCCCTTTGTTAGTTTGTGAAGTTGGCACCAAAGAACCGTCCCTAAGTGCCAGCACCAAAGAACCGTCCCTTTTGCACACCCCTGATGCCATAGTGTTGTAAAACCGGGGAAAAAATGATATTATTGTTACAGAAATAACATTTGCAGTCCGATCAGGAATGGAGGTCGATCCAAATGAAGAAAGCAAAGTTGTTTGCAAGGATACTTTCTGTCGTTATGGTCGTCGTAATGATCTTCGGTATGACTGCTGTATACGCAGGATCCGATGATCACACCTACACCAACGCGGCTGAGATTGCCCAGCTGGTGCACGACGGCTACAACAAAGGCACAAAAGGGCCGGTAAGCATAGTCAAAGGAACGCTCAAAAGCGGATGGCAGACCAAAACAGTCTACCTGGTAACGCTGTCAGGAACCGAGATGGTCTTCAACCAGTCCACAGAATGGGTGACTGACCTGTTCTCCGGCTTCAATCTCGGGAACGCGTACTACTACAATGTTGTGAATATCATCAAAGCCAACATCCCCAGGAACGCGAACATCGTTTTAGCAGGCCACAGCCTCGGCGGCATGATAGCCCAGCAGGTCGCAGCTGATCCAACGATCAAGGCAAGGTACAACATACTCAACACTGTTTGCTTCGGATCCCCGCTGCTTGCCGCTGGCTTCCGCGAGGGCACGGTAAGGCGCCTGGGCGATATAGCTGATGTGGTGCCATACCTCTCCGGCAACCTCTTTGTTACCCCGTTCAGGGCTGTTCTGGGACTCAACAGGGAGAACGGCGGATACGGCATCCAGGCCATAACCGCACATAAAGAAAGCTACAAACGTGCCGATGTCTGGGGCAAGTACGATGTTACAGGCACCAAGTACGGCGGCGCCACATTAACGCTTGACCTCTCCACCAGAGTATTCTATCAGTCCCCGATCATAGACTGGTAGGCTTATACATCAAGAATGTGCAAAAGGGACGGTTCTCAGGTGCCAACTTTTCAAAATAAAAACAGAGGCGGTTTAGGCTGCCTCTGTTTTTATTTTGTGAAGTTGGCACCAAAGAACCGTCCCCGAGTGCCAGCACCAAAGAACCGTCCCCGAGTGCCGGCCCGGGGGTCGGGTCTAGGGTTACCAGAGTTTGAGTTTGTCGGCTTGTTTTTTGGCCGCAACAGTATCTGGGTCGTTTTCGCCGAAGGCCCGGCGGCAGCTGTCGTAGACGTCCTGCATGACTTTAAGAGCCCTGAGCCTTTTCCCTTGCTGGCCCAGCAGGAACCCAATATTGTAAAGGGTCGTGAGGGTCTCCCGGTGCATCTCGCCCAGGGTGCTGCACTGTATCTTATAGACCTCGCGCGAGAGCAGTTCCGCGGTCTTGTAATCCTTCAGCTTGTTGTAATAGATCGCCAGCTGCGAAAGCTGCCTTACAGTCTTGCTGTGCTCCGGCCCGTAGACCTTGCGGAACAGCTGGAATACCTGAGTCTGCAGATCCGCGGCCTTCTGATGATCTCCCAGCTTTGCGTAGCCAAAAGCCAGGTTGCTCATCTGCGTAAGAGTTGTTGGGTGCTCCGGCCCAAGCCTCTTCTTTGTGCCCAGGAAAGCAAGCTCCTTGAGCTCCACGGAGCGCTTGTTATTGCCCAGCTTTCCGTAATAAAAGGCCAGATTTCCAAGCGTGGTAAGTGTGCTCGGATGCTCTTCCCCGAGCGTCCTCCTGCTGGCGTCCAGCACCTTTTCCGCGATCTCGGCGGCCTTGCGGTAGTCCTTCAGATCGCTGTAAATGCCGGCCATGGCAGACATTGCCGAAAGCGTGTCCGGATGCTCCTGTCCGAACCTGCGGGCACACACGTCTACGACCTCCTGCTGCACCTCTGCGGCTTTTTTTACAGCCCCGGCATCTGCAAGGATAAGCGCGTAATTGTTCATGGACGCAAGCGTGCTGCGCTGGTCAGAGCCCAACACCCTTTTTTCTATATCTAATATCTTCTCGTAAAGCTCCAGAGCACCTTTTATATCTCCCGTATCTGAACGCAGCGAGGCCACGTGAGAAAGCGACATGAGCGTCTGCGGATGTTCCGGGCCAAGGTATCTCAGCTTCAGATCGTAAGCCCTGTTTTCTATCTCCAGGGCATTGCGTATATCCCCGCGGGCTTCTTTAACAAGCGCCAGCTCCGAAAGGCAGCGCATGGATGAGGGGTACTCCGGCCCGTCGAGCCTTATGTAGGCATCTGATGCTTCGGTGAGCAGCCTCTCCGCAGGCTCGTATTGCCCGGCCTCCTTGAGCGCCACCGCGTAGTTGACCTTAACGTTAAGCGTATCTCTGTGATCGTCTCCGAAAAGCTCCCGTCTGCCTTCCCACTCCTTTTTGAACAGTTCAGCGGCCGCTGACGGTTTTCCCTGTTCTTTTATGGCTGCCGCCCAGACGCCCAGAACAGTGAGAGTGTCCCTGTGCTTTTCCCCAAGCAGCTGAAGGCGGGCCTCGTACACGGCCTTTGCAAGCTCTGCAGCCTGATCGTAATGCCCCAGACTTATATCCGTAAGGGCCAGGTTGCTCTTAGCTGTGAGCGTCTCCGGAGCCTGCGGCCCGAGTATGTTTTCCGCAGCTTCCGCCGCGTTCTTTCTTATCTCGAAGCAGCGCCTGTAGTCGCCCGCGGCATTGAGGCAGACACCCAGTATGGTAAACGCCTTAAGATACTCCGGGTCCTTTTCGCCAAACTTCTGCCTGTAGCTTTCAAGGTATTTTTCGCCCCAGTACGCAGCCTTGGTGAAGTCCCTTTGCACGCCGTTGGCGTTGTAATACATGTTGCGCATGCGCTTTTCGGCTTCCCAGTACCCGGCTTCGGCTGCACTGCTGATCAGTTGCAAGCCTCGCGCCCTGTCGACCTCAGTGTCTATACCATCGAAATACGCAATTCCCATCAGGTAGAGGTGCTCAGGATCATCGTCCGCGGCATCATCCGCGCCCGGCCCAAGGATCTGGGCAATACCATCGCTCAATGCCCTGGCATCCCGGCCGTCAACTATCTGCGGCATGTCCTCAAAACACTGCTGAAGCTCCGCCCTGTCCGTATCCTTTACCTCCGCAGGCAGCACAGGCTTTCCGGCCTGCCTGGCCATGGGATACTCGTGGGTAACGACATAATTGCCGGCCTCAGTAATGTTAGGCGTTACCATAAGGGCAAAGAGATCGCTCTTGTCCAGTGCCTTTTCTATGTTTTCGCTGAAATCCTCGCCGAGCGACAGGTATTCGTCGTACCAGATGGCTATATCCCGGTTCTTTTCGTCTGAATGTATGAGCCTTATCAGCTCGTTTGCAAGGGCCCTGTCCTTCTTCCTGTAGCTGAGGAAGATGTACGATCTGAACGCGTCCCTTACGCGGTCCGCTGTCTTGCTGTCTGTAAGCACGTCTTCCAGGTATTTCTCCAGTTTTTCGGTCAGCGGGACGGCTGTATCGTCGCCTTTGCTGCTCATATCCAGGCTCTGCAGAGGCCCAAACTTATCCGGCCTGCTGTAGATACTGTAGAGCCCTTCCTCCGCCATTATCGGAAGAACGGGCAGATGGTGCGCTTTGGCAAAGGAAAAGTCCTTGTCCATAGCCCTGTTGGGCTGTGTAAGCAAGGACTTGGTAACAAGTATCACAAAAAGGTTCATGCGGAGCAGGTCCAGCTCGTAAACGTCCGCCGGGATCTCCTCTGCCATGTCTTCCGTATAGTAGACGGCACACGCTGCAGCGTTTGCAAGGTCTTTGACTATGCCGCGGCAGTACTTTGCAGCATCGTCTGGATGGCAGGTAAAATACACCCTGGGCTTGCCTTGTACGCCGCCCACGGCAAAAGACCTTAGTCCGCTGAAAGCCTTGTTTTCTGTTTGCTCAGTCATTTTTTAAAGAAGGTCTATCTGGGTGCAGATCTCGTACCAGGCAAACTGCTTGGGATCCACGAATACAGACAGGCTGCCCATGCCGCAAAGCGCCTTGTTGACGTCCACCGCAACTTCTGCAGCGGGCTTGCCGAACTTGCGCTCTATATTCTCGTGATGGCTGGGGAACACTATGCGCGCGCCGGTCTTATCCACCCACTCTGCGTAGCTTACAGGGTCGGGCAGTCCGCCCAGCTGCCTTATGAGCACGTCCGGCCTGTAGCGCTTTGCAACCTCCTGCGCCTTTGCAAAGGCCGGGATGCCTCCGCAGATCATGATGGTCTGGTTGTTGGGCGCCATAATAACATAATCGAAGAACTCCAGCCAGCCGTACTGGTCGCTGTTGCCGTGCCCATCGAAGCCGAAACGGTTGACCGTGGTAACATAGGCAGACTCCGGCCTGCCGCGCTTGGGGTCTGGCGGCGGTGCGGTGTGCTTGCCCCTGAAGCAGTGGAAGGTAACATCCGGGAACTCGAAAGTCTCGTCCGCGCCCACCGGATAGATGCAGCTGTACGGCAGGTTGAAGCACCTGCACAGGTCCTGCGCAGACAGCTCCCCTACCAGCAGCTTGCAGCCAAACTTCTCCACCAGGTAGCCTATATCCGAGGTGTGGTCGTAGTGAGTATGTGTAACTAAAATGTAGTCCACGCGCTCTATGTCCTTAGCCGCCACCTCCAGGCCGTGCAGCGTAAGGTCCGGATCCGTAAGGATGACGGTGCCATTCGGCAGAACTATCTCGTAGCAGGTCTCGTAGAGCCAGCGGAGCTTGATGCCTTTAGTCTTCATGATCGAACATCTCCTTGTACTGAAACAAATATCTTCTGCCTGTATTATATCAAATTCAGCCGCAGCCGTATAGCCCAAAACACCTAGCCTTCCTTCGGCTAATGTTGATAGATAATTCTATTCATGATATAATCCAAAACGCTAACTGTTTAAGTGCTCCACATAGTGGAGATAATAGGGAACCGGGTGAAAATCCCGGGCGATCAGGTCACTGTAACAGACAGGGCCGGCGCACAATGCCATTGCCACAAGCGAGAAGGCGCGCCGCACCCGCAGGCTGAAGCCAGGAAACCTGCTTAAACGGAACGATGAGTATCTTCCTGAGAAAGTAGCTCGTCTGATGCCTCAATTTTTAATGTGCGCACAAAGCCCACATATGGCACAGAAGGACCGCTTTCAAACCTCCGAAAGCGGTTTATTTTTTTCAGGAGCATGTTGAAAGGAGAGTAAAAAGAACATGAAACTCAAAAAGATCTTATCTATGGTGCTTGCTTGCGCAATGCTCCTTGGCATGTTTGCTGCATGCGGAAAGAAGCCCGCAAACAACACCACACCCGCTAACAACGTGGCACCCGCCGGCGATTACGGCACAGTCACCATCCAGAACGGCGACCGCACCGTGACCTTCACAAAGATGCCGGAAAAAGTCCTCTGCTGCCACCTGTATTCCGCAGAGAACATGGTAATGCTCGGCCTTACGGACAAGATCGTAGGCAAGAACATCTCCACCAACCCTGCTGAAGTTCCTCTTCCGGAGCTTGCAGAAGAGTTCAAGAAATTCCCCGAGATCAAGAACACCAATGAGAACGCTGTAGCAACAGGCTGCGACCTTATCATAGGCCAGGTAAGCGCTTTCAAGGACACCTCCTGGGGAACCTACGAACAGTTCGCAAATGAAGGCATCAACTGCCTCACCATTACCGGCACCATCGTTTCCGACGAGACCGTAGAAGACATCTACACCGATATCAGAAACCTCGGAAAGATCTTCAAGGTAGAAGACAGGGCAGAGGCTCTCATCAAGAGGATGCAGGACTCCATTGCGGCCACCAACGCTAAGGTAAAGAACGTAAAGGACGCAGACAAGCCCAAGGTATTCGTCTATGACATGTTCAAGGAAGACCAGATCTACACCACAGCTGCAGGCCTTGAGAGCAACCTCATAGAGCTTGCAGGCGGCATCAACACCACCAGAAAGATGGCAGACAGCCGCTGGTTCATGACCGGCGTGGAGACCCTCGTAAAGGCCAACCCGGACATCATAATCATCAACGACTACGGCAAACAGACCGTGGAAGAAAAGATCAACAAGATCAAGAGCAACCCCGCCTGCGCAGACATCCCGGCAGTAAAGAACGACAAGTTCCTTGTAATTCCTCTTGTTGAGGTAATGCAGGACATCCGTGCCGCAAACGCCTGCGAAAAGATGGCCAAGTATTTCTACCCGGATCTCTTCAAGTAAAAAAGCATCAAGACCATGAACAAAAGGATATGGCACATAATTTTATATGTTATCCTTGCTGCTCTGCTGGTGTTTTCGCTGCTCTATACCGTTGGCATAGGCTCCACCCAGATCTCGCTTAAGGAAGTGTATTCTATCCTGATAGACCACATCTTTAACGGCGATGCGCGTATAAACGCCGGGGAGTTCGAGAGCATTACTTTCAGGATAGTCTGGCTTATAAGGATGCCCAGGACTCTGTTTGCCCTGCTGGTCGGAGCGGGCCTTTCCATATGCGGCTGCGCAATGCAGGCTCTGGTCCTGAACCCCATAGCAGACCCCTACGTTCTGGGCGTGTCTTCGGGCGCTTCGGCCGGAGCGGCTATAGCCCTGCTGGCCCCCATAACGCTGATCGAGAGCCAGTATCAGACCACCACTTTCGCCTTTGTGGGAGCTCTGTTTTCCGCCTTTGTGGTGTATTTCCTGGCAAAGCGGGCGGGCGGCGGCAAACTGCAACCGGTAACTCTGCTGCTGGCAGGAACCGCCGTTAACGCCGTTATGAGCGCCATAACCAGCTATCTGGTGTTCATGGCCAAAAGCCCGGAGAGCATCTCCGCTGTCTACAACTGGCAGATGGGCGCCATATCCGCAGCCCAGTGGAAGACCCTGGTCATTCCGGCAACGCTAGTGCTGGCGGGCCTGGTGATATTCACCGTTATGGGGTCGCGCTTCAACATGATCATGATGGGCGACGAAGACGCGGCAGCCATGGGCCTTAGGGTAAAGATGTTCAGATCGGCTATGTTTATAGTGTGCTCCGTTGTTGTGGCATCACTGGTGTCCATAACAGGCATCATAGGCTTCGTGGGGCTGGTCGTGCCGCACGTAGTAAGGCTGCTTTCAAGGACCAGCGACAACCGCACGGTAATGCCTATGAGCGCGCTGTTTGGCGCAAGCTACATTATGTGGGCGGACGCCTTTGCAAGAAGCTCCCACGGAGCATCGGAGCTGCCGCTGGGCATAGTTACGGCCTTTATCGGAGCCCCGTTCTTCATGTTCCTTATGATAAGAAACGGTTACGGAGGGCGCGGAAAATGACTATATGCTACAGCAACATCTGCGTCAGGCTCGGCGGAAAGGACATCCTTACAGGGGTGGACCTCCAGTCCAAAGAGGGCAAGATAGTAGGCATAGTAGGCGCCAACGGCTGCGGAAAATCAACGCTTATAAAGACCACGTTCCAGATGGTCCACAACCACGCCGGGGACATACTTATAGACGGCAAGTCAGTTAAGAGCTATTCCCCAAGAGACCTTGCGTCGATGGTAGGATATGTGGGGCAGGACCAGTCCGTGGCCTTCGATTTTTCGGTCCGGGACGTTGTTACTATGGGACTCTACGCAAGAAAAGACAAGAAACGCGGCAGGGTGATAATAGACACTGCCATGGCATCGCTGGGCGTGGAGAAGTTTGCGGACAGGAGCATACAGCGCCTCTCCGGAGGAGAGCGGAAAATGGTCTTTATTGCAAGGACTGTTGCGCAGGGCGCGGACATGTACATACTGGACGAGCCCACCAACCACCTGGATATAAAGCACCAGCTCTTTGTTATGGACTACCTGAAAAAGAGCGGCAAGACCACCCTTATAGTTATCCACGATCTGCGCCTTGCTGCGCACTACTGCGACTATCTCTACATGCTGGCTGACGGCAAGACATATGCGCAGGGCACTCCCACGGAGGTCCTGACCAAAGAAAACGTGCGCCACGTGTTCGGGATAGACGGTTACGCGGAAAAAGACGAGTCTGGCATACTGGACTTTAAGCTGTTTGGCGCCTAAGCCTAAAAAACCAGTCCACATTGACGCGGACTGGTTTTTGATTACCTGTTTTTGATCTTCCTAACCGAGCTTTGCCGCAAAGTCCGCAAGTATCTCCGGAATGTGGATCTGCTGCGGGCAGACGGTCTCGCAGCTTCCGCACTGCAGGCAGGCAGAAGGCTTCTTGTCGTCAGGCAGAGCGCTCAGCGCCATTGGGGCAATAAAGCCGCCGCCTGTATAGACGTGCTCGTTGTAGAGAGCCAGCAGGTGCGGGATGTCCAGCTCCTGCGGGCAGTGGCTGACGCAGTAGTGGCAGGCGGTGCAGGGCACGGTGCCAACGGAGAGCATCTTGTCCGCAATGCCAAGCAGAGTCTTGCATTCCTCCGCGCTAAGCGGCTTTTCCTCTTCGAAAGTCTTTATATTCTTCTCCAGCTGCTCCTGGTTGGACATGCCGGAAAGTATCACCTTGATGGACGGCACGCTCAGAAGGAAGCGGAAGGCCCACTCGTAAATTTCCTCATCCGGGCGCAGCGCCTTGAGCTTTGCCTCGTCTTCTGCAGCAAGGCTTGCCAGCTTTCCTCCTCGCAGCGGCTCCATTACCCATACAGGGATGCCCGCCTTGTCCAGCAGCTCCACCTTTTCCTTGCCATTCTGGAAGGTCCAGTCCAGGTAGTTCAGCTGCAGCTGGCAGAACTCCATGTCCTTGCCGTAGGCATCCAGGAAGCGCTTAAGAACGTCCATGCTGCCGTGGCAGGAGAAGCCCAGATGCTTTATGCGGCCGTTCTTCTTTTGCTCCATAAGGTAGCTGTAGATGCCGTACCTGGCGTCATCCAGGTAGGCGTCGATATTCATCTCGCAGACGTTGTGGAAGAGGTAGAAATCGAAGTACTCCACGCCCAGCTTTGCCAGCTGGCGCTCGAATATCTCTGCAACTTTATTCCAGTTACCGGGGTCGTAGCCCGGGAATTTGGTAGCCAGGTAGAAATCCTCCCTTGGGTGCCTTGCCAGAGCCTTGCCCATAACGGTCTCGGAGTTCTCCCCGTGGTAGCCCCAGGCGGTGTCGTAGTAGTTGATGCCGCTTGCCATAGCGGTATCGACCATCCTGAATGTTGCTGCCTCGTCTACCCTGCTGTCGTCCCCGTCTATTACCGGAAGACGCATGGCTCCAAAGCCCAGCGCGGACAGCTTAAGATCCTGAAAATCTCTGTAGATCATGATATGTCTCCTTTGCTATCCTTTCGTAGCGCACCACCATGTAGACTTCTATGGCGGTCAGGACGATAATGTTGAACGGGAAGAAGAACGGGTGGAGCCTAAGCAGCACCAGAAGGTACAGCGTGTAGGCTCTAAGGTTAAAAGTAAGAACATTGGTAAGCTGAACGTATTTGCGGCTCTTGGCCGTGTACGTTTCGTAAAGATCATCCGGCAGAGCATCTCCTTGCTCTGCCATTTTGTTTATGAGCCTGCGCATGTTGGGAGATCTGGACTCCTGCGCGGAAGTGTACAGGTAGTAGACCGCAAGGTATATGCGGTTGTAGAGCGGCGTATCCTTGCTTGCGGCAAGCTCCGCCTTGATGTTGTCCGAGCTTATAAAGTCCGAATTCTTGTCCCTGTGCAGGAAATTCAGGTGCAGGGTCCTGTAGTAATCCGCCATGCGGGCCTGCTCCGCGTGGAACAAGCCGGAAACGATTATAACTATCCAGATGATCATGCCCCACTTGCGGCCGGTAAAGGGTATCAGCTCGGTGGTCATGCGGAAGCCAAGCGCAATGTACACCGCAAGGAAGTTGAGGGAGTCCACCAGGCCGTCCAGGAAGCGCCCCAGCTGGCTGCCGGTATGCGTGAGCCTTGCCACCTCGCCGTCTGTGCTGTCCAGCACCACGGAGAAGTACTCTATGATGATGCCTACAAGGTTGAGCGCCAGGTTTTTAGGGTAAAAGAAAACACTTCCGCATACGCCAAGCACCAGGGAAAGCACCGTAACTGCGTTGGCGCTTATACCCGTGCGTATGCAAAAGTGTGCAAAGACCATGGACAGCGGGCCGTAAAGCGCTGTGTCCACGTGGTCTTCAGTATCGTCTGATTTTTTTGAGATCTCCAGGTCTTCGTGGATCTGCTCCTGGATCTCTTTGATGTTGCTCATGTTTTGTTTGTTCTCTCTGTATAAATAAGTGTATTGCGGTCTCTTATTATATCAGCAGCACAAAATTTAGCAAGGCAAAAATTCTATTCTTTTATATAAGGCGGTAATACATAAGCACAACGGCCAGGACCATAACGGCAATATACCCTATATGGCGCAGCTTCTGGTCCACCAGCAGCCCCATGAATTCGCGCAGGAAGGCGTTAGGGTAGAAGTAGCCCTTGGTCTTTGCGGAAAGGCCCTGAGCCTCAAAACCGCACTTCTTTGCCAGCACGTAGCCGCGGAAAACATGGTAGTTCGTGGTGGAGAAGGCCACCTTTTTCTGCGATATATCCCCGCAGTCCGCCTCTATGACAGCCTTGGAGAACGCCATGTTCTGCAGGGTATTAGTGCTCTTGTCCTCGCGCTTTATGCGCTCCGCCGGGACTCCCTGCTCCGCAAGGTAGTTCTCCATGGCCTGGCCTTCTGCCATTACCTCGTCCGGGCCCTGGCCTCCGGAGGGCACGAACACCGCGTGCTTTCCGGTCTTTTCGTACTGGGCCTGCTCAAACTTAAGCGCCCTGTCCACCCTGCCCTTAAGCAGCGGCGTAAGGGTGCCGTCTTTTCTGATCCTGCAGCCCAGGATTATTATGTAGTCCTTGTCATAAGGAACTCTGAACATTGTTGCAAGAACGGTGCTGACGGCGGTGGCTAAAAATATGCATTCGAGGTAGTCCGCGATAAAGATGACGACCTTCACCACAGTAGTCGGGATCCAATACCCGAAAACATCAAGCTCCACTCCAAGCAATACACCGGTTCCCACGAACCATAGCACCGCGAATATGATACCCAGCGCGTTTGCAGGCCTGTAGCCCTCGTGGCGCATCAGCCATATGTTGCTGAAAGCCATGAAGGCTGCCATCAGCAGCATCACAGGCATCAGCGCTATAAACAGCAGAGTTCCGATATCCAAAGCCAGCCAGGTAAAGTCAGAAAAGCCGTGGACACTGTTGTTTTGCATCTTGTAAACAGTAAATGCAAACAGCGACATAGCGAATATCCCGATACCGCCAAACGATACCATAGAGTAGTCGAACTCACCGCGCAGTATTGCTTTTACGTATATCCACAACGTTATGACCACAGTAAGGATCAGCACGAAAAGCACAGCAAAGATGGCCACTCTGTAACCACTGAAACTCAGTCCCATGGTATGGTCTACTACCATGCCAAACATGTTTACCCCGATATCCACCGAAAAAGTGTGGATGCTGCCCGGGTCGGTGTCTGCGCCGCTTGCAGCCACTGTGTAATTTATGACGCCCTTGGTCCTGCCCCGGCCCACGGATTTGAACTCAAACATGGTCTGTCCGTTGTTCAGGTACGCGTCCGTAAGCTCTATTATGCCTTCGGTCTCGCAGACCAGCTCCGCCCCGGTTATACGGTCGTCTGCGCCGTAAAAGGTCCGGGTCTGCTGAGTGTACTCCCCGCCGCTTGCCAGCATGCACACAAAGGTGACCACTACGGCCAGCACCACGCCTATATTAAGTACTAAAAGCTTTTTCTTCATCGGTAGTTCTCCGCCGCGATATTTTTATAGCATATCAGTTTATTATACCATATTTTGCATTACTTGCGGAAGGGTAGTATAATAGACACCAAAAGATCAGCGGAGCGTGGATATCATGAAACTCATTGCAGACGGGATAAGAAAGTCTTTCGATAAAAAGGAGGTCCTTAAGGGCGCGTCCTTTACCTTCGAGCAGGGCCGCATATATGCGCTGCTTGGGCGCAACGGGTCCGGCAAGACCACGTTTTTCAACTGCCTCAACGAGGACCTGAAGATGGATTCCGGGAGCTTTTGCCTTGAGGACGAAGCCGGAGCCCGCAGGCCCGTCACGACAGACGACATAGGCTACGTGCTCTCCACCCCGGTGGTCCCGGAGTTTCTTACCGCCCGCGAGATACTCAAGTTCTTCCTGGAGATAAACGAAGGCCGCATAGAGCACCCGCAGACCCCGGACAGCTACCTGGACTGGGTGCAGATAGAGCCGGAGGACCGAAACAAGCTCCTGCGGGATTTCTCCCACGGCATGAAAAACAAGATACAGATGCTGCTCAACCTTATAGCAGACCCCCTGGTGCTGCTTCTGGACGAGCCGCTCACATCCCTGGACGTTGTGGCCCAGGAAGAGATGAAATCCCTGCTGAAAAGCCGCAAGGCGGAGCATATAACCATACTTTCCACCCACATCATGGAGCTTGCCCTGGACATGTGCGATGACGTGGTCCTGCTGCACGGCGGCGTCCTGACCCACATGGAGCGCGGAGATATGCCTCTCGAGGAGTACAAGGACCGCATAATAACGGCTCTTAAGGAGGGCTATGCGGAGGGCCAAAATGCTTAACGCTTTTCTGATATCGCGGAGGCTGCATACGGAGTACAAGGTCAACGGCACCCTTAACGTGCTGCGGCACGTGTCTTTGCTCAGAAAGGTGCTGCCCCCGGATGTTTACAGCCAGAGCTGGATCAAGTCGGTGGTCCAGGTCTTTAAGATAATTGGGGAGGTCTTCTCCTTCTTTTTAGGTAAGGCAGTGTACCTGGGGATCATGGTGCTGCTGCCATGCATTTTCCTGAAGGACAAGGGCGTAGAGGCGGATACCGCTGCCATGGCTGTGCATATACTCTTTTTTATGACCCTGCTTGGAGCGCACATCCACAACCCGCTGTTTGAGGCTTCCGAGGAGATGTTCTACGCGGTGTTCCTTCTGCGCATGGACGCAAAGAAATATGCGCTCTCCAACTACATATACTTCCTGATAAAGAGCTTTCTGGGCTTTCTGGTGGTGATAGGCGCGTGCAGAGCGATAGTTAAGAGCTTTGCCCTGCCGCTGTACTTTGTGATCCTGCTGCCGCTGTACGTGGTCTGCGCAAAGCTTCTTGCGTCCTGGCTGAACCTGCGGTTTTTCCGCAGGCACGGCAGCCTCATTACATACGACGCCCCAAAATACGGCAAACTGGTGTGGGTATTTACTGCGGTCTGCGTCCTTGCGGCCTATGGTCCGGTGGTCTTCGGGATCACGCTGCCATATTCAGTGGTTACTGCGCTTTGTCTTGCGGTAATTGCGGGCGGCGCGGCATCTGCTGTTATGCTCTACGGGGCAAAGGACTACAGGCGCGTGCTGAGGTACATAGAGCTTAAGAACCGGGAGCTGGTCTCGGACCGCGACGAGGCTGTAAAAGCTGCCACAAAGGAAAGCACTCTGAAAAAAATAAGCGCGGACGACCTGGATCAGGACGCTCCGGCTAAGGATAAAGGCCTCAAGGGCTGCGCATTTTTCAACGAGCTCTTCGTGAGGCGTCACAGAAAGCTCCTTACAAAGACTGCAAAGCTGCAGGCGGCAGTGCTTGCGCTAGTCTTTGCTGCGGCAGCGGCGGCGTGCCTGCTGGTTCCGGATCTGGCAGCCCGGGTAAACAGCAACATCCTTGGCGTGCTGCCTATATTCCTGTTTGTTATGTACATGCTGAACCGCGGCGAGACCGTCACCCAGGCCATGTTTTTCAACTGCGACAGCAGCATGATGATATACAACATCTACCGCAGGCCGGACGTTATCCTTGGGATATTCACCGAAAGGCTCAAGACCCTTGTACGCATTAACTTGCTGCCTTCGTGCGTTATTGCGGCCGGGCTGCCCCTGGTATACCTGTGCAGCGGCGGCACAAAGCGCCCCTTTGAATACGCGGTAATGGCTGTGACCATCCTGGCCATATCTGTGTTCTTCTCCGTGCACTACCTTACCATGTACTACCTGCTGCAGCCCTACACCGAAGGCCTGGCCCAAAAGGGTGTTGGCTACAGGGTGGTAATGGGGCTTACGTACGCGGTCTGCTACGCCGGCCTGCAGGTAAAAGCCCTGCGGGCAAACAGCCTGCTGTTTGGAATAGTGGTCTGCATATTTACCGTTCTTTACGTGGCGGCCGCCCTGGTGCTCACCTACAGGCTTGCGCCCAAAACGTTCAGGCTGAGAAGATAAGTGGCATTAAAAAACCAACCACGCGTTAGACGCGTGGTTGGTTTTTTCCGGCAGACCGCAGATCTTACGCAGATGCGTAGCTGTGCAGACCGGGCAGCAGCAGATTCACACCTACATAGGTGAAGATCACGCATATAAAACCTATTAATGCAAGTATCGCGGCTTTTCTGCCTGAGACAGTGCCGCGCAGGCGCAGATGAAGGAAGATAGCGTAGATTATCCAGGTTATAAGGCTCCAGGTCTCTTTGGGATCCCAGTTCCAGTAGCTGCCCCAGGCGCGTTTTGCCCAGATGGCTCCGGTGATCATGCAGAGCGTAAGGAACAGGAATCCCAGCGCTACCGCCCTGTAGATGATATTATCCAGAGTCTTTTCATCCGGAACACGTTCCATGAGCTGGCCTTTGATCTTGCCTTTCAGCAGGAAGAAAACAGCCACGCCGAAAGCTACGCCAAAACTGCCGTAGGCCACTATGGCCGTGCAGACATGGAAGCCCAGCCAGCCGCTCTGAAGAGCAGGCATAAGGGAGTTGATCTCCCGGTTCTGCATGAATGCGTATCCTGCAACAAGGAATACCAGCGGCGCCACGACCATGCCAAGAGCGTCGAAGCTGAACTTTTTAACGAATACCAGGAAGCAGAGCGCTATGCCCCAGGCAAAAGCCGAGGCGAATTCGAACTGGTTAGTTAGCGGAAGCCTTCCGGCGTTTATACCTCTTGCGATGATGCAGACCGTGTGGACTGCAAGGCCCGCAAAGACCAGAACATATCCGATCCGGGCCGCTTTTTCTTTTTTTGTTCCGGCATAGACAAAATACAGCACGCTGCCTGCGAAGTACAGGACAAGAGCCGCCATGAAACCTATGCTCTCGATATTTCCGAGGATGCTATCCTTCATGTTTCGACCTCTTCTTTTCCCAGGGTTTTACATAGAAAGAAATGAACAGACCTGCGAGGAGAACTAAAGCCGACACCCCAAGCATCCAACTCAGAGGATCGTACTTCGCCACGATCAGCGTGTACTCGCAGGGATCGCGCATGATGAAACTGTATTCGTTGCAGTCTATGGAAGTGCCCGGCGCAGCAAGTCCCATCCCGAGCACCGAACCGTTGTAATAGACTGTATACAGAAAGTGTGGGTTGTTTAGCAGAGGTGTCCGGCTGTAATACCCTCCGTCTTCAGACCTGTCCAGGTCCGGATAGAACTTGTTGAACAGAAGGACCAGACTTGGCAGATCGTTGGGGAAGGTATATTCTCCCGCACAGATAAGGTCAGTCTTTGCCAGGTCTCCGCTCTTATATATGTCCACATACGATGCCCAGCCCATGCTGTCCTGATAGAAGCTGTAGCCGAAAGCATCGAAAGGATGGTTGACCGAAGCGCTGCCGCTCTTCTTGTTTCCCTGCTGATCAGTTACGGTAAGACCCGCAGTGTACTGTTCTACGGTATAGTCTTCGCGCAGGGATGCTTTGAAGCTGTCTATCGTTACCAATAATCCTGTGTTGCCCAGCGGCTGCGTGCTTCCGGCGATTCCGTAGACTGTTTCTTCCCGGGATGTATACTGCCCGGTGGCGAAGCTTATTATCAGCAGGAGTAGTCCCAGATGCGTGATCCAGCTGCCCCACATGCCTATGTTCTTTCTGCCGGAGCTCTTCCAGGCTCTGAGTACTGCCGGGAAACGGGAAACGCTGCAAAGTATCAGGTTGACGCACAGCAGCGCCGTAAGGAGAACGAACCACCAGCAGGTAAATATGTGATCGAGATTTAGTTCAACAATGATCTTTGCCCAGGTATTGCCGTACATTTGCCTGTAAACGGCTTCTGAAGCGCCCTGGGGTATAACGCTCCCGGCTATGCATGCGGCAACGATTATGAATAACAGAACAAAGCTGAACTGCATGCTCTTAAGAACACTCAGCCAGCTTTGCGGTCTGTTCTTTTCCTTTGTGGTCTTTGTCTCCGACGCGCCGTCCATGGTGCTCCTTATTTCAGAAGCGCCAGGGCCTGCTTGGCAAGATCTTCAGCCTTGTCGAGACAGTAGTTCGAAAGTTTGCTGTTGTGAGCTCCCTCGGAGTTTTCCACATACACGAAATCCCAGTAGTACTGGGCATCGCGGTCCAGCGCCTTGATCTGGTCTATGGTCTCCTGCGGAAGAGTCCCGCCTTCTATTGCGGCTGCGAGCTTCTGGTTGATCTCGACAAGCATCGCGCTGATCTGCTTTTCGCGCTTTGTAGTGTTTTCCTGTATGGCCTTTACCTGCGACGTGAGATCTGCATGGCACATCTTGCATGTGGTCTGCAGCAGTTCCTTATTATCCAGCGGGCTGCTGAGATAGTGGTTGGCATAAGGATCGCCGTTTGCGTTATACGCAACGCCCATGTGGCAGTCTGCGCAGGTGTACATTCCTTTATGCTTGCTGCCTGCTCCGTAGTAGGTCTCGAATTCCGGATGCTGGACTTTGATCATCTGCACTCCGGTGTTGGGGTTCACGAAATCGTAGAAACCAGTGCTGTTATAGAAGGCAAGGATGGCATCAGGCGAGATCTCTGTCAGACCCTTGTACGGAGTTTTCGTAGCCTTTGTTGTCGGATCGAAATAGTACTCTATATGGCACTGAGCGCAGCTTACGGAAGACGCAGAGACCTTTTTTGCCTCTATATCTGCTTTCATGGCCTCTGCCATGTAATCGTGTGTTATTATAATGGTTCCCGGAGTGTTGCCGTGGCAATTATAGCAGCTTATAGGCTCGCTGACGGCTGCGAATACAGTCTCAAAGTCCGTGCTGTAAACAGAAGTCCCCAGAGCGTTGACCATTGCAGTCATATCCGCGCTCTTGCAGGTGAGGCAGTTGGCGAGTTTGTGCGGCCTTTGGGTCTCGGCTATGTCCTCAAGTGTGTAATTGTGGCCGATGGCTTCAGTGTAATCAAAGGCAAATCCCATGCCTGCATACAGGGTCTGGATGTCCGGATCTGTCTCGGTATATTTGATGCGCACTCCGCCGTGTCCGGTGTTGCCGGAATTAGCCATGTAGCTCTTGTAGATGTCGGAATAATATGAAGACCACTCCTCTGCGCTTACGACACCATATGCGCGCTGTGTTTTTACGTCCGGAACTTCCGGGATCTGGATCTCGGCTATGCTCGAGACTTTCTTGTTCTCCAGCAGAGTGAGCTTTATGGTATTGCCAAGGCTTGCGGCAACGACCAGCAAGAGGGCTAAGCCGAGCACCCACATATACCATTCCTTATTCTTGACCCTTTTATCCACAGCAAACCTCCATACTATAACTTTTCGCTCAAATAATTATAACATAACAGGAATATTTTTGGAATGTCCTGCCGCAGATAATTGTATTTAGTTAGTTTTTATCACGTATTTGGTTGCCGCCAACGGGTCCTCAGAGTTTTCGGCCTGCTGTTCGTAGAGCTTTGCGGCTTCCTTCAGTGCATCGACGCTGTCTATAAGACCTTCGAGGTCTCCTTCTACGGCGTCCACGAGCTTTTGGATGCCCTTCCTGTTGAATTCATCAAGGCCGCTGTCCAGCTTCTCTGCACCGTCCTTTAGCTGAGTTATGCCACCAATGAGGGAAGGGGTGCTGTCCTTAAGGGCAATCGTCCCGCTGTAGAGTTCTCCGGCTCCGGCCTTCAGAGCTTCTGCACCTTCCGCCAGCTGAGCTGCCCCACTGCTTAGGGTATCTGCGCCTTTTGCGGCTTCGCCAACACCTTCCGTGTAGGCCATAAGTCCCTTGTAGAAACTGTTGTAGCTGTCCAGCGATGTCTTAAGAGCTATGACCTTTTTGGCCCCCTCGGATGCCTTTGCAAGCTGCGCCTGGACCTCTTCTCCAGCCATGTTGTCAGAAATGGCCTTCTGCACCTGAGCCTCAGTGTTCTGTGCTATCAAGGCCTTGACTTTTTCAGAAGCCATCTGCGCTTCTGTGTTCTGAGTCATGAGCGCCTTTACTTCTTCGGATGCCATCTGAGCTTCGATGTTCTGCGCTATCAGACCCTTTACCGCTTCGGTCCCCATCTGGGCGTCGGTCTGAGCTGATATCAGCTGCCTGACATCAGCACTTTGCATTTGCGCCTCGACCGCAGCGTTTACCGCAGCCTGAGTCTGCCCGTCGATCTGTCCTGCTGCAGCCGCGTTGTCGTAGCTCTGTACGTCAAGGCCTGAAGCGCTCTTTATCACCTGTGCGCGCACGTTCTGCTTTACAGCCTCAGTCACCTCAGCCTCTACGCCGGCCCTGACAGCAGCCTGCACCTTTTCATTTACCTGAGCCTGCGCAGCATCGGCCACGGCTTTTTCGACCTCCGCCTTTACTGCTGCAGTCACCTGCTGCTCTATGTAGCCGCGCTTTTCCTCAACAGCCCTGGTTACAGTATCCAAAGCTTTGGAATATACAGCGTCCTGATCCAATGACGATATGGTGTTTTCAAGCACCTTGCCGTAGTTTTCAATGGTCAGATCAGGAACGTCCAGACCTGCTGCCCTAAGCTGCTCTGCGGCAGTTGCAAGCAGGGTCTCGAACACCTGCTTTGCTCCGCTGTTGAGGGCCGCACTGTTTTCGTCGAGGGTCTTAAGACCGCCTGCGACCTGCGCGGCACCGCTCCTTACCTGCCCGGCTCCGCTGCTGAGGTCCTCCGTACCTTTCTTCAGCTGAAGAGCTCCGCCAGCAAGCTTGTCCGCTCCGTCCGTAAGCTTGCCGCTCTCATTAAGAAGAGTGCAGAGGCCGTCATAGAGCTTTCCGGAACCATCCATGAGCATTCCCATGGCACCGGACAGCTCACCTATGGAATCCGTCAGGCTGCTGATGTCACTAAAGTCCTTGTCTCCGAGTTTGGAGAACGGCTCGCTGCTTACTATCGAAAGCGTCATGACGGGTGCGAAGTCCTTCACATCCGCGCTCAGTTCGAAGCTCTCCGGAAGCTCAAGCTTGCCGCTGTCTATCCCAAGATCCTTCTGAAGTCCCGGGAAGACCAGGCCAACTACCGCGGTCCTGCTTCCATCGTCTATTATCTTTGCATTCTTAACGCTTATGTTGCTGAAGCTCTCGTTTCCCAAAAGCAACCCGGTAACTACTGCAAACGGCACGTGGACAGACTTGTTCTTTCCGCCGGCATTTACCGTCTTTTCCGTAAGGTTGCTGTATTCAAACCGCATGGTGAGCATTCCGCTCTTGCCTTCAAGATCCTTTTCGGAGATCTCTCTTCCGTCCAGGAAGTATTTTATCGAAAGCGAAACCGGGAGCTTTGCCTCGGAAGCTGCGTAGTCCTTAAACTCTCCGCTCTGAGAGTCCTTTGCGGTAAGCTTCTGCACTTTGCCGCTGGCATCGGCGAAAACGTAGACGCTGCCTTCCGCAAGATCCTCACCCATCTTCGCCCCAAGGGCGTCGTTTGTAGCAACAGGCCCGGACTCTTCAGCCACCGCAGTATTCGAAACTGACGGCTCTGAGTTCTTTGCATATGCGGTCCCTGCTACGCAGGACCCTATAACTGCTGCAGCAAGCGCTATGGCTCCTGCCTTTATCAATTTTGAACTTTTCATATCTATGACCTCCGTAATGAGTTAATTTGCAGTTTTGAGCGTCGCTTCGTGCTTTGCATTAAGATGCCTCATGCCTGCCGTGGTGGCGCACACGACGCGGTCCAAAAGCAGCAGCAGGGGCGGCAGGGCAAAGATGACCATCACCATGCTTATTACCGCGCCCCTTGCCATCAGCATGCACATGGAGCTTATTATATCTATATCAGAGTAGACCGCTACGCCAAAGGTAGCTGCGAACAGCCCCGCGCCGGAAACCACTATGGACGGGATGGATGCCGCAAGGGCGGTCTTTACCGCCTGACGCTTGTCCGCTCCGTCAAGGCGCTCCGTCTTATAGCGGGTGGTCATCAGTATTGCGTAGTCCACTGTGGCGCCAAGCTGAATGGTGCTTATGCATATAGGCGCTATAAACGGCAGGCTCTGCCCCAGGTAGTGCGGCAGCCCGAGGTTTATGAAGATGGCTGTCTCTATTACCGCAATCAGTATGAACGGCAGGGACAGGCTCTTTTCCACAAGGGCTATTATCACGAATATAGCCAGGATGGACACTGCGTTGACCACCTTAAAATCGTGATCAGTGGTCTCTATCATGTCCTTCATGCAAGGCGCCTCGCCGATCAGCATGCCGCTTTTATCGTACTTTTTCAGGATGCTGTTGAGGCTGTCGATCTGGGCGTTCACAGCGTCGCTGGCAGCGTGGTATTCAGAGTTTATCAGGAGCAGCTCCCATTTGTCGTTTTTAAGTGTTTCGGTAAGCTTCTGCGGCAGGAGCTCTTCCGGGACGTTCGGTCCCACCACGCTCTCAAGGCCTAAGACATACTTTACGCCGTTCACCTGCTCCATTTCCTTTATCATGGCCCGCACGTCCTTTGACGGGGTATCGCTGCTAACGAGCACCATATGAGTGGATGCCACATCATAACCCGCCTGGAGCTTCTTGTTGGCTGTCACGAAGGGCATATCCTGCGGCAGGCAGTTAGCCATGTCATAGTAGACCTCCCCGTTAGTCCTGGTGTAACCTGCATAAGCAGGAGGTATAACGAGTGCGAAAAGCACCAGGAACACCGGGAAAAACTTTACCACCGCACCCGCCAGCTTCCCGGCCTGAGGGATCAGCGGGCGGTGCTTAGACTTTATCAGAGGCTTGTGGAGCATCAGTATCATAGCTGGCAGTACAGTAACACAACCCAGCACTCCGAGCACCACTCCCTTTGCCATGACTATGCCAAGGTCCCTGCCCATGGTGAAACTCATAAAACACAGCGCTATGAAGCCTGCTATGGTCGTAACGGAACTTCCTATAACGCTGGTGAGCGTGGCTCCGATCGCGTTCTCCATGGCTTCCTCTCGATTATCAGTTTTTGCGAGCTGGGCTGTGTAGCTGTGCCAGAGGAATATGGAGTAGTCCATCGTAACGGCAAGCTGCAGGACGGCGGAAAGGGCTTTGGTTATGTAGGATATCTCTCCGAGGAAGTAGTTGGTGCCCAGGTTGAGCATTATCATCATTCCTATGGACACGAGGAAAATGAACGGAATGAGCCAGCTGTCGAGAAAAATCAGCATGGCTGCCAGAGCGCATGCAACTGCCAGAGCCACGTAGATAGGCTCTTCCTTTTCGCACAGATCTTTCAGGTCTGTAACCAATGCAGACATGCCGGAGATGTAGCACTGCTGCGTGGATATCCTTCGGATCTGTCTAATGGCCTCCATGGTCATATCAGCCGACGTAGAGCTGTCGAAGAACACCGCAAGCATGGTGGAATTTCCGGAGTTGAAGGCTTTGTATATCTTTTCCGGAAGCATTTCCATGGGCACCGACAGATCCATGATGCTGTCATACCAGAGCACGGACTCGACATGGTCCACGGTCTGTATCTTTTCCTTAAGGTCCGCCACCTGGCGGGGCTGCATGTCCTCAACTATGATAAAGGAGAACGCGCCCTTACCGAAGCCCTCCAGGAGCTCGTTCTGGCCCTTTACGGTCTCCATATCTTCGGGAAGATAGTTCAGCATATCGTAGTTGACCCTTGTTCCCGCATAGCCAAGGACTGAAGGTATCATCAGCAGCAACGCTGCTATGAGTATTATTATGCGGTTTTTTACCACCGCTTTGGCGAATTTCATATTCCACTTCCTTTCGGGCGGCCCTGCCACCCAGCGTCTTTTATCATTTTTTACGGCACGTAGTTTATTAGATTTTTCAACGTAATGAAACAGACAATAAAAAAACACGTGTCTGAAATTCAGACAACGTGTTCAAATTGTCTGGCGCTAACAGCCGCCTCAGACACGTTTTTCGGCCCTTTTTGCCATCTCCTCTATGACCCCGGTCTGAAGTTCGCAGAAACGGTCCAGCTGCAGGTTGAAGTTCTCCGGAAGGCCCCCGTCCATCCATTCTATGGCGAGCCCGAAGCACTCGCACTTGTAGAATCGCTTCATTATCTCACGGTCCAGGGGCCCTATCTTTATTCCTTTAAGAGCCTTGACACCATAGGTTTCCACTATATGATCGCAGACCTTCCAAAGGTAGCGCTCAAAGATATCCCTGTTGACGGAGTTATAGATGTGCTGCAGAGATCTTCGGTTGGCCGAGGCAAACTCCAATACCGCACTGAGACCGTCGCGTAGAGTATCTATGGTTGGGTACTGCGCTATGATCCGTTCCGCCTCTCCGGTGACTATCTCCTCTATAAGGGCCGGAATGTCCGCATAGTGGTAATAGAAGGTGTTTCGATTTATGCCGCACGCCTCCACCAGCATTTTTACGCTTATCTGGCTCAGAGGCTTTTCGTCCAGAAGCGTGAGGAAGGTCTCTTTTATTGCTTTCTGCGTGAAATTTGCCATTACTTCAGCTCCATTCAGTTCCGGCATGCGTAGCCGAGGGCCTTTTCAGGCTTTTCCTGCGCCTTTACGGCGGCTACGGCTTTAGGGTCGCATGCGATCGCTATGCTATATAACAGATATCTTCTTATATTATCTATTGTAGCATATTCACGCCTGTAAAAGTATTCCTTTTTCAGGAGCGCAAGCTCTTCCACTAAAGAGAAAGCCCCATGCAGATCTTCTCTGCACAAGGCTTTGAACTAACTACTACGCTTTACTACTTGATTCAATCAACACTATCTAATCGACTGTCAATAATTCAATGCTTTATATATCAAAACTGCCGCCGGCATGGCGACAGTTTTATGCGTTACACTTATAAATAGGATCAGAAGATCATTCTGTCCTATATGGTCATTATTCGGGCTCTACTCGTATTCGCCAGCAGAAAACCAGTCTTAAACAATTTTGTTTAAGTGATTTGATTCCTGCTATCTGAGCTATTAGTATTATCCTACAGGCACGGGTTATCCGATTTCCTGTTGCCGTATTGTTGCCATGGGATGCTTCGGTGCTTGCAATTTGAAGCATCCTTCGACGTTTGTATTGTATCAGATTATCTGACGTTATTCAATCACTTAAGCTGCTTTCATATTTCCATCCCGGGAGAAGAGTGTTTTGAATTATCTTATATAACTTTTTCCCAATTGGGAGTTTTTTATACTTTATACTTTTAGAACTTCTGCCATAAGTCGTTTTGTCCCAAATAATAGTTCTCTTCATTCGTAAGGATGAGGTCACCAGTTCGACTCTGGTCAGTAGCTCCACTAAAGGCCCCTTGGAATTCCAAGGGGTTTTGAGTTTTTAAAAGCTTGCAGTATCTTGCAATTTCGTGCTCGATCTGCAAAAAGTCTATCAAAAAGTCTATGATACGTTTTTGGAGATCTACAAAGAAGATGAGGTCAGATCAGAAAAAGCACCGCAAAAAGTACCCAAGGCAAAACAGCATATATTCATAATCCTGCCTATAGCAACTCATTACCCACGATGCTTTTCAAGCAAGCCTAAAATCGATTCCGATTCGGTCGATCAGCTAATTATCAGTTTATCCCCATATTTATTCACAGAAAAAGCTTTAAGCAGAACTTCTGCTATCTCCTCCGGAGTCTTATTAAGGTCGTCTTTTATCCATTTACGAAGCAGCTGATAAGAAGCCCATCCGAAAGATGTATATACAAGATCACATTCGATGTCATCCTTAAGTCCCAGAGCATTTTTTATATCCACTATATTGGAAAAAATCCACGAAAACATCTCTGCCGTAACATCCATCATGCTTTTGTCCGCGCTGGCTGAGATCAGAACTTTTATTTGATCTTTGTTCTCATGCAGAACTGAAATGCATTTAACCATTCTTTCTTTAAGATTAAGCTTTGGATTGCTGTTGAACAGATCTTTTACCGAATGGGCATATTCCCATCCCATCTCAAGAAGTATATCCTTCGGAGTCTCATAGTGGTTATAGAACGTTGCCCTGTTGATCTGTGATTCCCGGCAGAGCTCACTGATAGATATCTTTTCTATATCTGTATGCTTCAGGCATCTTAAAAGGCCTTCTCTTAACATGCGTTTGGTGATTATCACGCGCATGTTATTGTCATTTATAGCTTTTTTCGTCTGTAAATCGTCAGTTTTCATAATAGTGTTTATCCCGCGTCAATTCTAAAAATACTGATTGTTGACTATTCGACATGTGTATATCATAATTCAAAATGACTAGTAAGTCAAGCATCGTTGAATAACTATACATTTGAAAACGGAGGATACCATGAATAAGATTGCACATGCTGCTGAAAGAAAGGCATTTCAAACCATACTCAACCGCATAATAGAAAAAGGACAGACCGAAGATGTATCAGAACTGGCAGAATCACTTCTTGGAATGGTTCGCAAGATCCTTGGAGGAGAATGGAGCGATAAAAGCTATGCAACGCTCCAGTCCATAGCCGATGACCCCGACAGCAAATGGGCAAAATATGTAGACAGAGTCATAAAGAGCAATGATAAAGGAATACTTTCCACATTCCTGCTAAACGCTGCGTATGAAGGCGGATTCCGGGGATATCGTACTACTGAAGAAACCAGCATTCAGTATAAATGCAATGTTCCATGGGTTATCTTAATGGATCCGACTACAGCCTGCAACTATCACTGCACCGGATGCTGGGCAGCTGAATACGGCAACAAGCACAACCTCAGCTTCGAGGATATGGACCGCGTTCTGACAGAAGGCAAAGAGCTTGGCACCCATGCATGCCTGTTTACGGGCGGCGAGCCGCTTATCCGAAAGAAAGATATAATAAGGCTTTGTGAAAAGCATCCCGACATAGCATTCCACGCATTCACCAACGGATCCCTGATAGATGATGAATTCTGCAAAGATCTTCTGAGAGTAAAGAATTTCTTTGTATCTGTATCTATAGAGGGTTACGCCGAGACCAATGACGCAAGGCGCGGAGAAGGGCATTTCGAAACAGTAATGAAGGCCATGGATCTGATGCATTCCTACAGGATCCCATTTGGAGTATCTATCTGCTATACCAGCATGAACTACAAAACAGTCACAAGTGACGATTTCCTTGATATGATAATAGACAAAGGCGCTATTTTCGCCTGGTATTTCCACTATATGCCGGTGGGAATGAATGCTTCTAAAGAGCTTCTGCTAAGCCCTGAGCAAAGAATTTATGTCAAGGACCGCATACGCGAGATCAGGGGCCTTACAGGAGGAAAGGAGATCTTCGCTATCGACTTCCAGAATGACGGAGAATTCGTTCACGGATGTGTTGCCGGTGGAAAACGGTATCTGCATATAAATGCCGCAGGCGATGTTGAACCTTGTGTATTCATACATTATTCAGATTCCAACATTCACAAAAAGAGCCTCCTTGAATGTCTCCAGAGCCCGCTGTTTCTTGAATACTATAACAATATGCCTTTCAATAAGAACAACCTTCGTCCATGCCCCATGCTTGAAAACCCAGAGTGGCTGCGCGGAATGGTAAAGAGGAGCGGAGCGATTTCCACAGACCTTGAGGCGCCGGAGAGCGTGGATCACTTATGCGATAAAACAACAGAATACGCCGAAAAATGGGCTCCTGTTGCCGACAAGATATGGTATGAGACCTATCCTGACGGTGAATATCCCGTTAAAGAACGAGTAAGAGAAAAACACGAGCTATAACTTTCTTCGACCCCTTGAGTACAAACACAGCCCCTGTTCAAACCGGACAGGGGCTGTGTTTATGAAACATGTGTCATAACAGCTAAGGCTTTAACGAATATTCTTGGCCTTTACGACCTGAAGGCGGATCTCCTCAAGCGAAGCGTGGTCTTCGATCATCAGGCGAACCTGCCCGCTCGCTTTTGCCGTCTGGATTAGATC
>CADALS010000004.1 GCA_902788795.1 uncultured Eubacteriales bacterium
ACTACAAAGGCCAGATGGTTATCCTGGTGCTCGGCACGGACGCATCTGTTCTGGACGTGCAGATAGGCTCCCTTAAGGACCCGGCATCCGTGCTCAAGCGCGCAGCCGTGGGCAACGGCGGCTTCCTGTTCTCCGTGAACACGGACAGCGAGCGCTTCGTATACTTCAACAACGGCACAGAGGACCTCAGCGGCCGCAGCGCAACAGAGGCAGGCCTCTCCAGGGCAGCCTTCACGGACGGCTACACAGGCACCGAGACCATCAACGGCGTGCGCTACTTCTGCGTCTCCAAAGCCTACGGGGACGAGACCGTCATCTGCGCCGTAGCAGACACAGAGCAGATATTCATCAACGACAAATACGTCCTCTTCTGGTCCGTAACAGGCTTCGTACTGGTAATGATACTCTGCCTGGTCTACGCCATCATAGTCAGAAACGACTTCGTAAGGCACGCTGTAGACACTAAGAAGAAGATACTCAGGAAAAAGAGCAAGAACCCCATCATATTCGATGTCTCAATATTCACAAAAGTCTTCCCGCTGATGCTTCTGGGCGTGCTGCTGGTATTCTTCATCTCCTTCTACTCCCAGACCCTGCTGGAGATAACCGAGGCCATAGACAGATCCGTCATCGCCCTGGACGAAGTCACCGGCAGGTACGAAGAGAGCCTGGAGACCCGCGATGTAATAACCGGATACTACGACAGCAGGTACCTGTCCAAAGCCAAGGTAATAGCCTACATACTTGAGGAGGATCCTTCGGTACTTAACGAGCCTTCCGACAAGTACTACACGACCTACGACGAAAGCGGCAGGAAGTATTACCTTACAGACGACGAGGGCAACCGCCTGAGGTCTGTTGCCTATTCTGCCGGTCTGCAGGAGCTCTGCAGATCCAACGACCTTAAATCCATCTTTATATTCAACACAGACGGAAACACCATAGCCACCAACACAGACACCTGGTATTTTAAGCTAAGCTTCAAGGAGGGGGACCAGTCCTACCCGTTCAGAGACGTTCTCGACGGCCGCAAGGAGAGCTTCGTGCAGGAGCCCATGGTCAACGAGCTGGGCGAGGCCGCGCAGTACATAGGCGTTTCCTTCAACTACTACACCACCAGCGTGGACGGAGAGACAAAGTTCGTTTCCAGAAGGGCCCACCTTGCGGATCCGGAAGGCTCCACAATGCACCGCGCTATGCTGCAGATAGGCCTGGAAGAAGAGATCTCCAAAAAGCTCCTGGCTTCCACCGATGTAAGCTACATACTCTCCTCCGACGCCCTGGGCGGAGGCTTTATAGTGCTGTTCGACAACACAGAAGAGCACCGCTGCGTATACTCCCCCAGAGAGGCCAGCATAGGCGTTACCGCCGCGGATCTGGGCGTTTCCGCAAAGGCCTTTACCGGCGCGGATTACTACGGATTTATGAGGATCAACGGCACCGTGTACTTCCAGTACTTCAGGTACAACGACGGCTACTTTATAGCCACCGCGCTGCCCAAGAGCCAGATGTACACATCCAGGATGATAATATCCTCCATAACGGCTCTGGTATCGCTGCTCCTGATACTCTTCCTGTCCGGCACGGTAACTCTTACCTCCAAGGAAGAGGAGGTCCTCTACGCCACCATGAGCGACGACGAAGCCAAGAGGGGCCTGGATTCGGCAATATTCAATATAATACTGCCTTCGGGCAAGCGGGCGTCTACCGTCAAGGCGGCGGCCCGCTGGGACAACAAGTCCATACCCTGGAACGAAAAGAGTCCCGAGCAAAAGCTCCTGGTGCTGTTCAGCGTGCTTGGCGGCCTTCTGATGTTCTTCGTTATAGTAGCCATTCTTGGAGTGAACCAGTTCTTCAACTCGGACTCCATAGTCAAATACATACTCAGCGGAGACTGGGACAGAGGCCCCAACGTGTTTGCGTACAGCGCCTGCTTTATGGTCCTGGTGTTCACCGCTGTAATAGTCTCGCTGTTCAAGATACCCGTAAGGGTGCTGTCCTCCCTGGTGGGAGCCCGCGGCGAGACCATAGGCCACCTGCTGATCTCCGTAGTTAAGTACGGAGGCGCGCTCGGCGCTCTGTTCTACTGCCTGTACCTGCTTGGCATAGACTCCAGCAGTCTGCTTGCATCTGCCGGACTCTTGTCCCTGGTAATAGGCCTTGGCGCGCAGAGCCTTATCAAGGACATCCTGGCCGGAATATTCATAGTGTTCGAAGGCGAGTTCCGCGTGGGAGATATAGTCACCATAAGCGGCTACCGAGGAACAGTAATGGATATAGGGCTTCGCACCACCAAGATCATGGGCGTGGACGGAAACATCAAGATCTACAACAACAGCGAGATTTCCGGCGTCCTGAACATGACCAAGGAAGCTTCTGTTGCTATAAGCACCATAAGCGTGGAGTACGGACAGGATATAGATTACGTAGAGGCCGTGCTCAACAGGGATCTGCCCGCTCTCAAGGAGAAGAACACCAAGATACTGGACGGCCCCGTGTACAGAGGCGTGTCCGAGCTTGGCGAAAGCGGCGTTACACTGATAATAACCTGCACCTGCAACGAGGCAGACATCAAGAGCGTTGTAAGGTACATGAACAAGGAGATACTGCAGATATTCTACCGCAACGGTATAAACGTACCGTTCCCGAACATAACGCTGTCCAACCTGGATCCTAATGGCCGCAAGACCATAAAGGACTTCCTTGCAGAGAGCGCAGACGTTCAGGAAGCCAAGGCCGAGGCTTCCGACGCGAAGAAGGTGCCCGCCGCAGGGGCCATGCCTGAGGCTGAAGCAAACGATCCGGCAGGCGGGGCCGATGTAGAGTAGGCAATTATCAAAAGAGGAAAAGGAGATACCATGGAGATAACTAAAAAACCTGAAAACGATAAGCTTTGCATCGCTGTCGAGGGCAGGCTGGACACGGTCACATCCCCGCAGCTGGAAGACGAGATAAGATCCTCTTTGGACGGTGTGAATGAGCTGATCCTGGACTTTGAAAATCTGGACTACATCTCATCAGCCGGCCTGAGGGTGGTGCTTGTTGCGCAAAAGCTTATGGACGCGAAGGCAAACGGCAGCCTTAAGGTGGTGAACCTGGGAGAGGTCGTAAAGGACGTGTTCGATGTGACCGGCTTCTCCGATATAATCACTATAGAATAGCGGGAGAAGTATATGCCTGAAAAAAGTGTAAGGGAGATGTCCGCGCGGGAGCGCAGGCACTATTCCCTGGCAGCCAGGGTGTTCCACTCCACCATAATAGGCACGCTGATAGTGGGACTGGTGGCGCTTGTCATAGGGCTGGGGCTCTACAGCTATGCCCTTGTCGATCAGTACATAAATGAGTCCTACAGCATATCGAGGAGCGCGGCGCCCATACTTGCCGAGGTGGTCGATGTTGAGCCCCTGGCGTCAAAGGTCATGGAGATATACAAGTCGATGAGCCCGGAAGAGCGCGCAAAGACCGGGACCGCAGAGTACAGGTCCAGGTTTGCGGAGCTCGAAAACAGCAGCGACGCGGAAACTGTCCGCAAGGTGCTGGCCCTGATGGCTGAAAACAGCGATGTCAACGATATCTACCTGGCCATGTATGACGAGCAGACATCAGCCCTTGTGTACATAGCGGATCCTGATCCGTCGCCTAATACAGTGTGCCATACAGGAGACTGGGAGGAGGCTGACGACGAGGAGCTGGCGGCCTTTCTGAACTGGGACGGCGAAAGCAAGCTGCACTACATCTCCAACACGGAGCGCTACGGCTGGATATGCACCGGCGGTGTGCCTGTAAAAAACAGCGCAGGTCAGACGGTGGCCTTCGTGCTTTCGGACGCCACGCTAACGGACCTTGCCGGTGCTACAAGGCGGTTCGTGCTGCAGTATTCACTGGCTATACTGGCCGTGATGATCATATACGGCGTGCTAATGAGCAAGCACATGCAGAAGAAGGTCGTAAAGCCAATAAACGATATCGCTGACGCCGCGGCAGGATATGTCGCCGATAAGCGCAGCGGCGCGGAGGCTACAGACCGCTTTGCATCGCTGAACATAAAGACCGGTGATGAGATAGAAAACCTAAGCCTTGTAATGGCTGATATGGAGCGGGATCTTACGGACTACGTGGAAGATCTGACCGCAGCCACGGCGGAAAAGGAAAGACTCAGCACGGAGCTGGAGCTGGCCTCGCGCATACAGGCAGATATGCTGCCCGGCGTGTTCCCGCCTTTCCCGGACAGGAAGGAATTCGACATCTACGCCAGCATGACCCCGGCCAAGGAGGTCGGCGGAGATTTCTACGATTTCTACTTTACAGACAAAGACCATCTCTGTATGGTGATGGCGGATGTGTCCGGCAAGGGCATACCGGCTGCGCTGTTCATGATGGGCTCCAAGATAATAATTAAGAACCTTGCCATGAGCGGCAAAAGCCCGGCGGAGGTCCTGAAGGCCATGAACGACCAGATCTGCGCTGCCAACCGCGAGGACATGTTCGTTACGGTGTGGCTGGGCATGCTGGATCTTAAGACCGGCGTGCTGAAGGCCGCAAACGCAGGCCACGAATACCCGGTCATAAAGCAGCCGGGCGGAAGGTTCGAGGTATTCAAGGACAAGCACGGGTTCGTGGTAGGCGGCATGCCGGACGTGGAATACCAGGAATACGAGCTGCAACTGGAAAACGGTGCAAGCATTTTCCTCTACACGGACGGCATTCCGGAGGCTGTAAACTTTACCGGCGAGGCCTTCGGAACCGAGCGCATGCTGGACGCGCTCAACCACGCGGACAACATAAGCCCAACGGAGCTGGTGTGCGCCATGAGCTCTGTGGTGGAGAGCTTTGCATCCGGCGCGGATCAGTTCGACGACATAACTATGCTCTGCCTTAAGTACAAGGGGCCTGTTGGCCCGGATGGGAGCGGAAAGGAGACTCCTGTGAAGACTTTCAAGATGCCTGCAACTCTGGAGAACCTGCAGGCGGCAACAGAATTCATAAATAACGAGCTTAACGCCGCGGGCTTCCCGGACAAGGCGCGCAGGCAGGTGGATATAGTCGTGGACGAGATGTTTGCCAACATCTCCAGCTACGCCTACAAGCCGGAAACAGGGGATATCACCATAGATTTCAACCTGGAGGACGAGGGCCGTACAGCCGTGATAAGCTTCAAGGATCAGGGAACGCCCTTCGATCCGCTGGCAGAGCCGGACCCGGACACCACCCTGCCCGCAGACCAGCGCGAGATAGGCGGCCTTGGCATACTCCTTATAAAGAAGACCATGGACTACGTAAGCTACCGCAGGGAAAACGATACAAATATATTAACAGTTAAGAAGAGGATATAGCAGATGGGTCAGTTTGAAGACGCGGTCATCTTTGCTGCGCAGGTGCACAACGGGATGATCAGAAAAGCAGCGGGGACGCCTTACCTGGTGCACCCCATAGAGGTGGCGGCAATAGCCTCCTCCATAACCAACGATCCGGAGGTGCTGTCTGCAGCGGTGCTGCACGATGTTTTAGAGGACACGCCGACGGAAAAGGACGAGCTCTACGAGCGCTTCGGGGAGAGGGTCACTAAGCTGGTGCTTTCCGAAACAGAAAACAAGAGGAGGGGCGAGCCGCCAAGGCAGACCTGGATGATAAGAAAAGAAGAATCCTTAAAAGAGCTGGAGGCGGCGGAGGACCCAGGCGTTCAGATAGTCTGGCTTGCGGACAAGCTCTCCAACATGAGGTCCTTCTACAGGCTCTACGCCAAGGAAGGCATGGACCTTTGGAGCGTGTTCAACCAGCCGGATCCGGCGGCCCAGATGTGGTACTACGAAAGGGTGCGGGATCTGACCATGTCCCTGCAGGAACACGCAGCGTGGCAGGAATACGCGGAGCTGATAAAGATAGTATTCAGAGAGGTCAAAGAATGAGTGATCTAGGTTACAAGGCAGAAGGCGGAGTGCTGACTCTTCAGGTTAAGGGCCACATAGATTCGGCCAACGCACCGGCTCTGGAAGAGGAGATAAACAAGGTCAGGGAGGCTCAGCCCGCAGAAAGCATAGTTATAGACTGCGCGGATCTGGAGTACATATCCAGCGCGGGGCTTCGCATAATACTCAGGCTCAAGAAGGCCTGCCCGGACATCAAGATAATCAATGTTTCCGGCGATGTCTACGAGATCCTGGAGACCACCGGCTTTACGGAGATGATGGAGGTCCACAAGGCATCCAGGCAGATAAGCGTGGAGGGCTGCGAGGTAATAGGCCAGGGTGCCAACGGCAAGGTCTACCGCATAGACAGGGACACCATCGTAAAGGTCTACCTGGACCCCAACTCCCTGGACGATATCAACAGGGAAAGAGAGCTGGCCAGGACGGCTTTCGTGCTTGGCGTGCCAACGGCTATACCCTTCGACGTGGTAAAGGTGGAAGGCGGCGGCTACGGCTCCGTGTTTGAGCTTTTGGACGCCAAGAGCCTTGCAAAGCTGCTTCTGGCCGGGGAAAAGACCGTGGACGAGGTTGCGCAGATCAGTATAGACCTGCTCAAGATAATACACTCCACAGAGGTCAAGCCCGGTTCCGTGCCGGACATGAAACAGACAGCGCTCGGCTGGGCGGACTTCCTTAAGGACTACCTGGAGCCCCAGTACTACGAAAAGCTCCACGCCCTGGTGGAGGCTGTGCCGGAAGACTTCCACATGATGCACGGCGATTACCACCTCAAGAACGTAATGGTACAGAACGGCGAGGCCCTGCTGATAGATATGGACACGCTCTGCTGCGGCCACCCGGTGTTCGAGCTGGCGAGCATGTTCAACGCGTACTGCGGCTTCTCCGAGCTGGATCCGTCCGTAATAAAGGCCTTTCTTGGCATAGAGCGCGAACAAGGCCTGCAGATCTGGGACAAGAGCCTTAAGCTCTACCTGGGCACGGAGGACGCGGAGCGCATAAAGGAAGTGGCGGAAAAGGCCCAGATAATAGGCTACACCCGCCTGATGAGGCGCCGCATAAGACGCAACGGCCTCAACGAGGAAGAAGGAAAGCGCGAGATAGCATGCTACAAGAAGCATCTTGAGGATCTGATCCCGCGCACGGAAACACTTGTATTTTAACGCGGCATCGTTTATCGGCGATAATGGGTTCGGGTAAAAAGGAGGCTTAAGATGAAGGATCTTTTTACTAAAGCAGTTAAGGCTAAGGTCTACAGGAACGGCGCGGAGGTAATAAGGCGCGGCAGCGTGGAACTGGAGGCAGGCGTGCAGAGCGTATGCGTGCACGGTTTTTCCGCCTCTGCCCACACAGACACCGCAAGGATACTCTGCCAGGAGGGACTGTCCTGCTCGGATATGCGCCTGGCTCAGTCCGGCCAGGGGGAAGAGTCTCCCAGGGAAAAGGAGCTGCGTGCGCAGATAGACGCCCTTAAGGCTCACGCGGACGCAAGGCGCCAGCAGATAGACATGTGGAAGGCCAACGGGGACCTTAGCTCCAGGACATCGCTTCCCATAGCAGAGCTGGAGCAGTTCATAGAAAAGTACGCGGAGCGCATAGAGGCCCTGGGCAGCGATATCCGCGCCACAGAAAAGAAGATAGAAGAGCTTAAAAAGGAGCTGGAAGAGGTCTGCGAGGCCGATGCTCTTCCGGTAATGATAGCGGACGTAACAGCGGAAAAGGCCGGAACTTACAGCTTCGAGCTCCGCTGCTTCGAGGGCATGGCCTGCTGGAACCCCATCTACGAGGTGCGCTCGGACGGGGAAGGCCCGCTCACCATACTCATGAAGGCAAACATCAGCCAGAATAGCAGTCAGGACTGGGAAAGCGTGGAGCTCTCCCTGTTTACCGGAGACCCTGTATCTTCCGGCAGCGTGCCGAGGCTCCTGCCGCTCTTCCTTGATATAAGGCAGCCCAGGCCGGTGGCCAGCGCCATGGGCGGCAGGATGATGATGAAGGCCAACATGGCATTCGCCATGGAGGATGCCGCAGAGGAAAGCGCGGACCTGGATGGCACAGCAGCAATGCCCAGCTTCCTTATGGCAACACCTGCAGCGGCAGAAAACAGCACAGAGACTGCCACGGAGTACGTCCTGCCCGGAAGGCGCGATGTCAAAAAGAACGGAGAGGGCACGATAGCTGACGTTACCAGCTATACCGTTCCCTGCACCTACCGCATAGTAAGCGTGCCCCAGCTGGACCAGAGCGCGTATCTGGTGGCAGCTGTAAAAGCCGCGGACCTGCCCATGCACAGCTGCGTGGAGGCCGCAGTCTACCTGGGCGATATCTACCAGGGCAAGGTCTGGCTGGACCCGCAGATGACGGACGAAGAGACAGAGCTCACCCTCGGCAAGGAGGAGAAGATAAGCGTCAGAAGAAAAGAGCTGCGCCGCAAGACCTCCACAACTCTGAACGGTGCAAAGGCAGCGGAGGTCATAGTAAAGGACCAGGTGCCTGTCTCCGAGAACAAGGAGATAGAAGTAGAGCTGCTTGACGCTTCCGGCGCGGAGCACAGCAAAGAGACCGGTCTTCTGAGCTGGAAAGTTGCGCTGGAGCCGGGCCAGAGCAAGGCACTGAATTTCAGTTACAAGACTTCCAGGCCCAAAGACAAGCAGATAGAGGAGCACCGCAGGGACATCTAGGGGCTCAAGGGATACCAAACCTGTATTTTCAGGTTGTAATAAACAGGCTCAGCATATATAATCCATATGTTAAGCTATTTTACGGAGGATAATAATGAAGAGATTTATCAGCGTGCTGCTGGCAGTGCTTATGGTGCTGTCGCTCAGTGCATGCGAGGCAAGGGAGAACAAGATAGCGCAGGAGAAGGCTGCCAAGGTAGACGAAATGATCTACAACCTGGGCACCATCACCATAAACAGCAGGATACCTATCGAAAAGGCGGAGGCTGCCTACGAGGCTCTGGACGAAAGAGCCAAGGGCTTTGTTACCAGGCACCAGGAGCTTGTAGACGCCAGGACAGAGTTCCTCAGCATCCGCAGGCAGAGCATAGTGGACAGGGTAGAGGAGGCCAGGGCCAAGTTCGAGGAGACCCTGGATTCGCGCGCCTACTTCCTTACGCTGTACGATACCCGCAAGGACTGCCACGAGGGTGAATTCGACGTAGTGGACGATGCTGTAAAGGCAGCAGAAGAGCTCTGCTACCCCGGCACCCACTTCATAAAGCTCCAGAAGGTAATGGAGAAGGGCGGCATAGCCTTCAGCGAAGGCAATCTGGCCACATATAAGAACGATCTGGGCACATTCACCGCGTACTTCAAAGAGGGCGGCCAGATATTCGGCGATCTTTCCGAGGTCTCCGAAGTCGTAGGTTACAGCTTCGATAACACCGCCTACGGCTCCGCCAAGGACGGCAGTGTAGTCTGGGGAGAAGCTGCGCAGCTCTACTCCGATCACCTGTCGGGCTACAACATGAAGCAGGCAGACATCACCTGGGGCGATGCCACCAAGATAGGCCAGAGCGGCATAATCTACGTGGACGACAGAGGCAACGAGCTCCAGTTCATGTTTACAAATAACGCCTACAGCTACTACTACCAGCTGCTCCTTAAGACCGTTTCCGAATAGAGCCGGCACCGCGTTAAAGGTCAAAAACAGCCGATTTAAGACAATGATCTACGAGATAGACACAAACATCTACCGCATAGTAGTTCCCCTCGCAGGAAGCCCGCTGGGCACCCTCAACGCCTATTATTTCCGCGGAGGAGATGAAGACTTCCTCATGGACACCGGTTTCAACACCAAGGGCTGCGAGGACTCGCTCAGAAAGTCCCTGCGGAGCCTTGGCTACAGGCCGGAGCGGCTGAACATCATCAACACCCACCTGCACGCGGACCACACCGGTCTCAACCACTGGTTCGTTGGTGAAAAGCGCCGCATCTACATCTCCGAGGTGGACCACCTGGGCCTGCTTGCCCACTACAAGGGCGGCGGCTTTAAGCGCGGGGAAAGAGACCGCCGCGAGGGCGCGGACCAGAGCCTTTTCGATGCCATGATAAACTTCGGCCCGGAAAAGAGCCGCAGGAAGCTGGAGTTCGACGAGGAAAAATTCGTCGGCCTTCAGGACGGGGAAAAGCTGGATGTAGGCCCCTGCACGCTGCAGATGCTGCTGGTGCCGGGCCACACGCCGGGCAATTCCATGTTCTACATTCCGGAGAAAAAAGTGATGTTCACCGGGGACCACGTGCTGTTCGATATAACGCCTAACATCACGTTCTGGCCGGGAGTTTCCAACGCGCTGCAGGAATACCTGGACAGCCTGGAGTATTCAAAGAAGTTCGATGTTGAGCTGGCCCTGCCTGGGCACAGGCAGCCGGGGGATTACCGCGCGCGCATAGACCGCATACTGCTGCACCACCAGCACAGGCTGGACGAGATAATAAATATAGTTGGAAACGAGCCAGGCCTGACGGCCTACCAGATCGCAAAGAAGATGCGCTGGAAGATACACCTGGACGAAAACGGCAACTTCCCGCCGGCCCAGATGTGGTTTGCGGCGGGCGAATGTATGTCCCACCTGGACAAGCTCGTAGCGGACGGCCGCATGCTCCGCATAGACGGCGAGCCATACGTAACCTACAGACTCCCATAAAACAGCAACGGGCTCCCATCAAAGGGAAACCCGTTTTTTTATTACATTAGCGGCCCGCTTTCTGTTATCAGTGCATCAGGGGGACGGTTCTTCCGATGTATGCATCAGGGGGACGGTTCTTCCGATGCGTCCGGTACGTTTAAAGTGCTGTTCCGGGCGTTCCTTGTGCATCGGAAGAACCGTCCCCCTGATGCGCGCTATTTTGCCTGGTCCATGTCGGAGGCGGGGGTGTAGAGGGTGGCGCGCTTGCGGTAGATGGCCATGTAGTCTATAGCCATCAGGGAGAACAGCATGCGGAAGTTGGTCACCTGGTCGCTGAACTCCTTGCCGCAGATCTCCCTTATCCGGTCCATGCGGTACATAAGCGTGTTGCGGTGCATTCCAAGGTCTTCCGCGGTCCTGGACATGTTGCAGCCGTTCAGAAGGTAGCGCTTAAGCACCTCGCTGTTGTTGGTGCCGTGCTTTTTGTCGTAGTAGTTGAGCGCTATGGCCGCCGGGGAGCAGAGCTTTATATAATCCCCGTGGTATTCGTCTTTGACGGCGTTGTAAGCCGTATCTATCACCGCGAACATCGCAAAATCCTCGTCTGCAAAGAGGCGCTTGCTGCGGTCCTTGGCAAAGGTCCTTGCCATCAGCAGGCACTTTGCTGTTTTGCTGTAGGTGGTCCTAAGCGACAGCAGGTTCCTTGTAACTGAGCTGTAGCAGGCGTAGAGGTGGTATTCCTCCAGCAAGGCGCGCAGCGCGTTCTGTTTAATGTCCGGGTTGGATGTGTAGTGCTCCAGCTGCACCATAAGCGCTATCTTGTTGTCGTACTGCAGCGGGAAGGACCCCGGGTACATGGAGGTCAGCACCGGGATTATCTCCGGATCCACGCGTTCGTTAAGGTTCTGGGCCTCCAGCACTATAAGCACAAAGTGGCTCGTAAAGGTGTACATGTTCCTGTGCAGGCGCTCCTCCAGCTCCTCGCGGTCCTTTATCTTGCCGTCCAGAAGGTCTATGGCCATGGTCGTGAACCTGGAGTCCGCAACGGAGCGGTCGGAAAAGCTTATCTCAAGGAAGCGCTCCATGCTCATGCGAAGCTGCTCTAAAAGCTCCGTGTTGAACAGCTGCCCCGCGTCGTTTCTGGTGACCACCAGCAGGTAGGCCGATACTCTGTCCTCGTAATCCAGGGGGACAAGCCTCATGGCCCAGTCCCCGGACACTGTCCATTCGTCCCTGAGCCTTGTGGCGTCCGAAAGCTTCAGGTGGTCGTTTGTATTGAGCTCCGCAAAGTCAGGGCAGTTGAGCGTCCGGCTGAATCCAAGCACCCTGAGCCTTGCGGTCAGGTAGAACACATCAGCCTCCATGGCTTCGGCCGCGCCCTGAAGGATAGGATCTGCCACATATACGGAGCTGTGCAGATGACGCTTGAGCGAGTACATACGGCTGAATCTGTCTGCCAGAGCGCTGAGGTTGTTGACCACTCTGCTGCGGGGCAGATCAGTACATATTATGTGAAAGCCCGGAGATTCGGTAAAAAAGTCCAGAACGTTTTCCCCGCCTGTAATAATAACAGTATAAATGTATTCTCTGTCCCATTCTCCGCGCGTGGCTGTATACAAAGATCTGGCGTTTCCTATGTGCAGACTGCCCTTGACCAGTCTTGCGTCGTCTTCGTCCAGGAGGCGGAAGTTGTTGAACTCCTCCCTGTGACCCTTCATATTGTCTGAAATTATGCGGCCTTCGAGGCACGCGCCTATTATATTCGATGTGAACATCCCGTGCCCCTTTCTGGGTGTCAGGAACTTATTGTCAATATAATTATAACACAATTATGTTACATTGGATGTTAAATTATAGTGCAGTCTGCACAATATGGTATTGTTAATAAAATGACAAAGTCCCTGTTTCACGCATTTTCAAGCGCCGTCTTGTGTTAGTATAATTTTTGTCAATCGTATCATGAGTTCAATTTAGGAGGGAAATCATGAAGAAGATAATCGCAATACTCCTCGCATGCATAATGGTCTTCGGACTTGCAGCCTGCGGCGGAGGCGGCGGCGGAAACAACAACGCAGCTCCTGCAAAGAAGGTACTGCGCGTCGCCACCAAGGGAGACCCGACAAGTCTCATGCACGCTCTGGTCACTGTAGCCAGCTTCAACACACCGGCTCAGCAGATCATGATGGATCGTCTGTTCGACTACGACGGCGAAACAGGTAAGTATGTACCGATGCTGGCCACCGAAGCCAAGCAGATCGACGAAGCCGGACTCCGCTACAGGTTCACGCTCAGAAACGACGTAGTATCCTGGAACGGAGACAAGTTCACAGCCAGCGATGTCCTCTACAGCCTCAAGGCTGTCATAGACGGCGGACAGCAGGCAAGATACTATGGCAACTTCGATATCGCCAACTGCAAGGTAGAGGACGATACCCACTTCGTACTTGCTCTTAAGAACCCTGATCCGTTCATCCTGACCACACTCTCCAACATCCCCTACGGAATGATGGTAGAAGCTTCTGTCAAGGCCGGCGGCGGACTTGAGAACATGACCGGTAACGGCGGCAAGATGCCGAACTGCTACACAGGACCGTACATCCCCGTTAAGTGGGAAGAAGGTTCTCAGGTAGTATTCCAGAAAAACGCCAAGTACTGGGGCGGCGAGCCTTACTTCGATGAAGTAATACTCATCAGCATCAAGGATGCTACCGCTCGTGTAGAGGCTCTCGAGGGCGGCAGCGTAGATCTGGCTCTGGAGCCTGCAGAGGACATGGTCCCCGCTATCAAGGGCAACAGCAAGCTGGCTATACTCAGCAAGCCGACCACCAACCACCACACCCTGTTCCTCAACACACTCAAGGCTCCGTTCGACGATGTCCACGTTCGCAGGGCATTCGCAATGGCTCTTGATTATGAGAACAACATCAAGATGGCTCTCAACGGCTACGGCAAGCACTCCGACAGCATACTGCCGGTAGGCAACCCGCAGTACTTCAAGCCGACCACCACATACTACAAGACAGATCTTGACGCTGCAGCTGCAGAGCTCAAGCAGTCCAAGTATGCTTCCAGCATGCCGGAGATCAACCTGCTCGTTATGCCGTCCCACAGCGCATATGCTACACTCATTCAGCAGCAGTGGGATGCACTTGGCAAGAAGGCAGGCATCACCATCAAGGTCAACATCGACACCAACCAGAACGAGTTCTACAACCGTATCCAGGTGGACGATGCTTCCGAAAAGACCCAGTGCTGGATAGTCAACAACTCCAACCCGAACCCCTACGAGCAGCTGAAGTTCTACGACAGCCGCTTCACACCGGCAGCTCTGCGCGGAGGCCCGCGCTGGACCTACTCCGACAAGGACAAGGTCTACGGACTGTTCGACAAGATCACTTCCGAACCGGTAATGGAGAAGGCTACTCCGTACTACAAGGAACTCGTTACCATCATGAACGAAGAAGTTCCGTCCATTCCTCTCTATGTACCTGACAGACTTGCTTACAGTGTAAACAACCTGGACGGCATAGGCCTTACAGAGGTAGGCGATATCAACTTCGCAAAGAGCTTCTTCAAGTAGATTTTAAGACTCAGACCGCACAGTTTATAATTGCCCGGGGCGTATTTTGCGCCCCGGACAATGTGTTTTGACAGTCAGGAGTACATATGGGCAGGTATATCATAAGAAGACTGCTGTGGATGATCCCGGTAATACTGGGCGTTCTGCTGATAGTCTTTGCGCTCTCCGCCATAGCTCCCGGAGATCCGGTCGACTCCATAGTCGGCTACGATGCTCCGGAGGAGGTAAGAGAAGCAAAGCGTCAGGAGCTTGGCCTCAACGACCCGTTCATCCTCAGATACGGCAGATACGTTATAGGAGTTTTCACCAAGGGTGATTTCGGCACCTCCTATACCACCAAGCAGCCAGTGCTTGGAGAAATACTTTCGAGATTCCCGAACACTCTGAAGCTTACGTTCTTCGCAGTGCTCGTAGCTTTGATAATAGGAATACCGCTGGGCGTCATAGCCGCGGTAAAACAATATTCGGCAATAGACAATGCCACGATGGTCTTTGCGCTGTTCGGCGTTTCAGTGCCGCAGTTCTGGTTCGCCTTGATGATGATGTACATCTTCTCTATCAAGCTGAACTGGCTGCCGCCTATAACGGCTAACAGCGGTGCAGCAGGATGGGTGCTTCCGGTCGCGATGATCGGTATCGCAAACGTCGGCATGATAGCAAGGACCACGCGTTCCTCCATGCTGGAGGTAATAAGGCAGGACTACATCAGGACCGCAAGGGCAAAGGGCCAGAAGGAGGGCAAGGTAATATTCAAGCACGCTCTGCGCAACTCCCTGATCCCTGTTGTGGCAACGCTGGGCAACACCCTGGCGTCCTCCCTGGGCGGATCCGTTGTAGCCGAATCCATTTTCGCAGTAAACGGCGTTGGGCTCTACATGCTCAACTCCATAGATAACCGCAACTGGCCGTCAGTTGCAGGCGGACTTCTGTTCCTGGCCATCGTTTTCAGCTTCGTAATGCTCTTTATAGACATACTCTATACAGTCATAGACCCGAGGCTGAAGGACGAGTTCAACGCCAAGAACAAGATGGCAGCAAACAAGCGCGCTGCAAAGAAGAAGGCACGCGAGGCAGCCAGAAGCGCAAAGGCGCAGGAGGTGTGATATGGCAAAACTCTATACCCCTGCAATGGCAAAAGTAGATAAGAGAAAGGCCAAAGAAGCAGCCAGGAACAAGGGCAAGGTGGTTAGATCCACTCCTGCCATGGAGGCCTGGAAGAGGCTCAAGAGGAACAAGCTGGCTATCGTAGGCATGCTTGTACTAGCCTTCATAATACTCATAGCAATAATAGGCCCGTGGATAGCTCCTTACGACTACGCGGAGCCGGATTACGACCACCGTCTGGAGACCCCGAGCAGCACTCACTGGCTGGGCACTGACAGCACCGGCCGAGACATACTCTCGAGGCTCATAATGGGTGCCAGGATATCGCTGCCTATAGGCTTCCTGTGCGTTATTGCGGCGTTCGCTATAGGCGGAACGCTAGGCGCGCTGGCTGCGTTCTACGGCGGCAAGGTGGACATGATCATAATGCGTATACTGGATATCTTCCAGTCCATACCGCCCATGCTGATGGCTATAGCAGTTGTAGCCGTACTGGGCAAAGGTGTCATAAACCTTGTAATTTCAATAGTTATCAGCTCCCTGCCGGCAAGAGCCCGTATAGTCCGTGCTTCCATACTTACAGTTAAGAGGAACGACTACATAGAGTCCGCAAGGGCTATGGGCGCCAGCAGCGGAAGGCAGCTGATCAAGTACATGCTGCCGAATGCTTTAGGTCCTATACTCACGAGCTTCACCTTCAGCGTAGCTACCGCTATCCTGACCATTTCTTCTCTGAGCTACCTTGGCCTTGGCATTTCCGAGCCTTCCCCGGAGTGGGGCGCTATGCTCTCCGGCGGAAAGACCCTTATCCGTACATATCCGCACGTCCTGCTCTTCCCGGGACTTGCTATCATGATCACCGTCCTTGCGCTCAACCTCTTCGGCGACGGCATCAGGGACGCTCTGGATCCGAGACTTAAGTAGGAGGTGCCTTATGAGAGAAAAAAGAGCACCTATCATAGTAGGTCAGTACGGAGTAGCAGGCCGCCCGCCTGTACTGGAGCTCAGGGACCTTGTGGTCCACTACGAGACTCCGGAAGGCGTTGCGGAAGCCGTAAACGGCATTAGCTTTACTGTCAACGAGTCCGAGACTTTAGGCCTTGTTGGCGAGACCGGCGCAGGAAAGACCACCATAGCCCTTACGACTATGGGCCTTCTTCCGGACGCAGGCCATGTGGTGCAGGGCGAGGTCCTTCTGGACGGCGTCAATATCGTTACCACATCCAATAAAAAGAGAGATAAGAAAAAGCACGACAAGGGCATGCGCCACCTGCGCGGCGGCACGATGGGCATGATCTTCCAGGATCCTATGTCCGCGCTCAACCCCGTGCACTACGTAGGGGACCAGATAGCAGAAGTCGTCAGCCTGCACAACCCGGTGTCCAAGGCAGAGGCCAAGGCCCGCGCCATTGAGATGATGGAGACCGTAGGCATACCCGGCAACCGCTACAGCGAGTACCCGCACCAGTTCTCCGGCGGCATGAAGCAGCGCATAGTTATTGCTATGGCGCTTGCCTGCAACCCAAGGCTCCTGATAGCGGACGAGCCTACCACGGCTCTGGACGTTACCATTCAGGCGCAGGTGCTGGACCTGATGAGGGATCTTCAGAAAAAGTTCCACACCGCCACCCTGATGATAACCCACGACCTCGGCGTTGTTGCCGAGACCTGCGATAAGGTAGCAGTTATCTACGCAGGAGAGGTCGTTGAGTACGGCAGCGTGGAGGCTGTGTTTGAGCACACCCTGCATCCCTACACCAAGGCGCTGTTCGATGCGCTCCCAAGCCTGGATTCCGATGTCGAAAGGCTGCGCTCCATAGAGGGCCTGGTATCCGATCCTATGGATCTGCCTACCTACTGCTCCTTCTGCGACCGCTGCCCGGAAAAGACAGAGGACTGCTGCAAGATAGACCCGTTCGCGGTAGAGGCAGAGCCCGGCCACGTGGTAAAGTGCATCAAGTTCCTTACCCCGCAGCAGATCTCGGCACTCAGGGACGGTTCTCAGGTGCCATCTTCACAAAAGCCCGGCGCTGCGGGCGCAAATGACAAGGAAGGAGGCGCTGAAAAATGAGTCAGCATCTTCTTGAAGTAGAAAATCTTAAAAGATACTTTATGGTGCCGGACGGAACCCTTCACGCGGTGGACGATGTCAGCTTTACCCTGGACGAGGGCGAGACCCTTGGTGTAGTAGGAGAATCCGGCTGCGGCAAGTCCACCCTCGGCAAGACCATACTGCAGCTGATCCCGCCCACATCCGGCAAGATAGTGTTCGACGGAGAGGACATCTCCAGGATAGACAACAAGAAGTTCGTGGAGCTGCGCAGCAAGATGCAGATGATCTTCCAGGACCCGCTGTCTTCCCTGAACCCGCGTATGAGCGTCAGCCAGCAGATAGCTGAGCCGCTGCTGATCCACAACCTCTATCCTAACAAGGAGGACCTCAACAAGAGAGTCCTGGAGCTGATGGACACGGTAGGCCTTGCAAGGCGCTACGCGGACACCTACCCGCACGAGCTGGACGGCGGACGCCGCCAGAGGATAGGCATCGCAAGGGCTCTGGCTCTTGAACCTAAGATGATAATCTGCGACGAGCCGGTATCCGCTCTGGACGTTCTGATCCAGGCGCAGATACTCAACCTGCTGCAGGATCTGCAGAAAGAAAAGGGTATGGCTTACATATTCATTACCCACGACCTTTCTGTAGTAAAGCATATTTCGGACCACATCAGCGTTATGTACCTGGGCCAGATGGTGGAAAAGGCGCCAACCAAGGAGCTGTTCAGCCACACCTGGCACCCCTACACCAAGGCGCTGCTGTCTGCTATCCCTGTGCCCTCGCTTAAGAACAAGAAGCAGAGGGAGATACTCAAGGGCGAGCTTACCAGCCCGATCGACCCCAAGGATGCATGCCGCTTTGCTCCGCGCTGCCGCTTTGCTTGCGAGGAGTGCTTTGCCGGCACGCCTAAGCTTGAGGAGCTGTCCAAGGATCACTTTGTGGCCTGTAAGAGGGCCAGGGAGATCAATGGTCTTTAGTAAAAAGTTCTTTTCATGATATGCCCGGGAAAACTGCAGGTCACAGCACAAGCTGCCGATTCTGCAGTTTTCCTGTTAATGGACTAAGCGGTCCCATGCCGCCGGGGCCGGAATGTGGTATAATTAAAAGAAAGAGTTTGTTGCCGGAAAGGAGTAGTTATGAGTGATAAGATCAGCATTTGCTGTGTTGGAGATCTGATCCTGGACGAGCCGGGCCCTGTGGAGCAGTATTTCGAGGACTGCAAGGACGTGCTCAAGGCCCAGGACGTTATGATAGGCCACCTGGAGACCCCGCACACCAGCAAGGACCGCACGGAGCCTTCCTGCATAGAGATACAGGCGCCGCCGTCGCCGGCCGAGCACCTGGACTGCCTGCCGGGTGTGGGCTTCGATCTGGTGACCACCGCAGGCAACCACTCCTACGACTGCGGCCCCAACGGCATCAACGATACGATTGCAAGGCTTGATGCGATTGGCATGCCGCACTGCGGCACCGGAGCCACGCTGGCGGACGCCAAAAAGCCTGTCATCATAGAGAAAAAGGGCATCAAAGTAGGCGTGCTGTCCTACAACTGCACCGGCCCCAAGCTCGGCTGGGCAACGTCGCAGAAGCCGGGCGCCAACTACGTTAAGGTGGAGACCGCCTATACACCCAAGTTCGACATGCCAGGCTGCCCCTGCCGCATAGACACCTACCTGCTGCCGGATGCAAAGGCTCAGCTGGCCGAAGAAGTGCGCGCACTGAAATCCAGTTGCGACATCGCGGTGGTAGTCTTCCATAAAGGAAACGGCGGAGACATCCCCAGGCTGGACGATTACGAGAGGGAAGTTTCGCACCTGGCCATAGACGCAGGCGCGGATATAATTTTCGGCGTGCATCACCACGTGCTGAAGGGCGTGGAATACTACAAGGGCAAGCCGATCTACCACGGCCTGGGCAATTTCGTCTGCGTTACCTACGCCATGACCGCCGGCTACAACGACACGCCGGAGATGGTGGCTTACCTGAAGGAGCGCGCAAGGCAAGGGCGAGGCGGCGGCCACTACAAGGTGGATTTCTACCCCTGGTCCGAAAAGTCCAGGCTGACTATAATCGCGCAGGTGCTTGCGGACAAGGAGGGCAGGCTGGAATGCGGCTTCATTCCGGCTTACATAGAGGACTCCGGCAACGTCGTTGTCCTGCGTCGTGATGACGCCGGCACTATCGACGGCGGGCAGAGGTCCTGCAGCAAAACAGCCCAGGAAGTCCTGGACTTCATGAGGGCCCAGACCGACGGCGCGAACCTTGGCGTCAAACTCGACTGGTCCGAGGACGGCAGCCACATAGTAATGAAATGATATAGGGGACTGATTAAAGGGGACGGTTCTTGTTCATCTTTTGGAAAAACATTCCAAAAGATGAACAAGAACCGTCCCCTTTAATCATGAACGAGAACCGTCCCCTTTATCCGTTATTCGCATGCTTTCAGCAGCTCCTGCGCAGCTTTTCTGCAGCGCTCGCTGGGAGCGTACTTTTCGAGTTCCTTCACCATTTCAACTATCTCGTCCGAGTCTTCGTGGTCGAAAGCTCCGCTCGGATCCAGGTGGGCGTCCAGGCAGAGCAGCATGCGCCAGACAAGCTCCTCGTCGTCCGAAAAGAGCTCCTCGTCTATGCAGACCGGGCCGTCCTCAAAGTTCAGATCCTCTATCAGGCCGTAGGCAGTGGTAAACTTGCCGTAAGGGCCACTGTGGCCCTCAAGGCTTTCGATCTTCTCTATATCGGACGTGGTAAAGAGGAAGTTCGCGATCTGCAGGGCAGGCCTTGCAATGCCGAACTCGTGCTCGTTGTACTCGGTGCTGTTGTACGTGCAGCACCCTTCGAAAACGTTGCCATCAACGTCGCGGATGCTCACATAGCTGCCGTCGAACTTTTTCAGCTCGGCGGCAGGCATTCTTTTAGTCAGTTTCTTAGGCATTTATCACCACAGACCGTAATCGGTAAGCGGCGGGAACTTGCCGACTTCAACATTCATAATGGTATCCCAGTGCTCCACGATCTTGCCGTTCTCCACGCGGTAGATGTCTACCAGGTTGCGGCCGGCATCGCCGGGGAACATGGTGGAATGTACGTGGAAGCCTACCAGGTTGCCCTGCGCAACGGTGACCATGATCTTGTTCTGCCACTGCGGATACTTCTCTCTTCTCCACTTTACGAAGCGCGCAAAGTGAGCCGGGCCGTCCTGAACGTTGGGGTTGTGCTGAATGTAAACGTCACCCATCAGGTCCAGGCACTTTTCGATGTCGTGGTCGATGCCGTAGGCAATGTAGAGCTCAGTGACCAGTTTCCTGTTCTCCTCTGTCTTGTCCAGGTCGGTCAGGATGGCGTCGCCCAGGGGGTTGAATATGCCGTTGTCGGTAAGAGGCGGGTACTCAAGGGTCTCCATCTTCTTGGTGACGTTCCAGTGCTCCACTACTTTGCCGTCCTCGATGCGGAAGGTGTCCACGATGTTGCGGCCTATCCCGTCCGGGGTCAGCTTGGAGTAGACGTGGAACATTACCTTGTCCTGGTCCGCGATGGTCATCTTGATCTCGTTGCGGGCTTCAGGGAAGTTGTCGCGTCTGAATTTGACGAAGCGGACGAACGCCTCCGGGCCGTCTGCTACCAGCTGGCTGTGCTCTATGAACTTATCGCCCAGGAACGGCTTGATGCCTTCCGGATCCTTGGCTATGCCCATGTTGTAATAGAACTCAGTAGCTATCCTCTTGTTCTCTTCTATCTTTTTATAATCCATTTGCAGCTCCTTTTTAAGTAACTGAACAATAGTTGCTGGTTGATGGGGACTGGTTGATGGGGACGGTTCTCTTTCACATTTTGCTAAAATGTGTAAAAAGAACCGTCCCTTTTGCGGTTTTCAACATAGAGAACCGTCCCCTATGTTATAGAGAACCGTCCCCTATGTTATTTTCAGCATAGAGAACCGTCCCCTATGTTGTTTGTTATTCAAGGATGGCGCCCTTGTTTGCGGAGGAGACCAGCTTGGCGTAGCGGCGCAGGTATCCCGGCGGAACTTCCGTGGGCGGAGTGTAGGTCCACTCTGCTCTGCGGCGTGCCAGCTCTTCGTCCGAAACGTGGAGCTCCAGCTTCTTCTCGTAAACGTCTATGGTTATCTTGTCGCCGTCGCGCACCAGCGCTATCGGGCCTCCCTCAGCAGCTTCCGGAGAGATGTGGCCAACGAAGCAGCCGTTGTTGGTGCCGGAGAAGCGTCCGTCTGTTATCAGCGCGGTGCTCTTTGCAAGGCCCTGGCCGTTGAGCATCTTGAGGGTCAGGTACATCTCCCTCATGCCCGGGCCGCCCTTGGGGCCTTCGTAGCGCACTACCACAACGTGGCCCGGCTTGATCTTCTGGGCTTTTATGGCCTCCAGGCAGTCGTGCTCGCCGTCGAAGCAGATAGCGGTTCCGGTGAACCTGCGGACTTCCTCAGCAATAGCAGCCGGCTTTGCAACACCGGTGTCCGGAGCCAGGTTGCCGCGCATTATAGCAAGGCCGCCGAGCGTGCTGTACGGATTGTCCAGCGGCCTGATCAGGCTGTTGTCCACAGGCATCAGCGGCGAGAAGTTGTCCAGGTTCTCGCGGAGGGTGCAGGCGTCCACGGTCATAACATCCAGGTGCAGCTTGGAGCGCAGCTGGCGCATAACTTCAGGCATACCGCCGGCGCGGTAGAGGTCCTCGCAGTCGAACTCGGTGCTGGCCGGGGAGACCTTGGCGATGTGCGGGATCACAGACAGCCTGTCGAAGGCGTCCATTACCTTGTCCGCATCGAATCCCAGCTCGTGGCCAAGAGCGCAGGTGTGGATAACGGCGTTGGTGGAGCCGCCCACAGCCATCAGGACCATAATGGCGTTTTCTATAGTTTCCCAGGTTATGATCTGCTTGGGGGTGATGTGCTTTCTTACCAGCTCAACTACCTTTTCTCCGCTCCTGAACGCGGCGCGCTTTCTCTCCAGGTAGACCGCCGGGATGGCGCCGGAGCCGGAGAGTGACATGCCTATAGCTTCCGCGAAGTTGCTCATGGTGTTAGCAGTGCCCATGAACTGGCAGGAGCCGCAGCTCATCATGCAGGTGGTGGTGAGTTTTTGGAGCTCTTCCTCGGAGATCTCGCCCTTGGTGTAGAGTCCGTAAGCCTCGGAAATGGTGGTGGAGTTGGACTTTTTCTTTTCTCTGAAAGGAGGTGAGGAGATGGTCGGGCCGCCTGCCACGAAAATGGCGGGGATGTTGAGCCTTGCGGCGCCCATCAGCATGCCCGGGACTATCTTGTCGCAGCTGCCCAGCATTACAAGGCCGTCGAAAGCGTGAGCCCTGCACTGAGCCTCCACAGTGTCTGCGATTATATCGCGGGAGGGCAGGACGTAGTGCGAACCGTAGTGGTTGTCGGAAACGCCGTCGCAGCAAGCCATAACGCCGAACTCGATAGGAGTTCCGCCCGCCCTGTAGATGCCGTTCTTTACTGACTGGCAGAGCTCGCGGAGGTTGACGTGTCCGGGGACTGCCTCGTTGTAGGAACATGCGATGCCTATGATAGGTCTTGCGAGGTCGTCATCTGTGAGGCCCGTGCCCTTGTAAGTGGTCTTGTTGGAGATGAGCTCCAGCGAGTTGAATGAGCCGATTTTCATTTCCATATAGTGTCCTCCTTTCGGAACCTTTGGGAACGATCAGTTCAATAAAAAAAAGAGTAAATAATTACTCTTTAATAATATCATTTTGTAACATTTCAGACAACAAAAACAGAATCAATTATGTAACTTTGGGGACGGTTCCGGAAGTTCCGCGCTATGCTGAGATGTGCTGATCATGCGGTCTCGATGCGGAGCTTAAAGCATGGCTTGCCGTCTGCGGCGGTGCCAAGGATAAAGTGCTTGCCGGCGTCGGAAGAAAGGCTGATGGTGATGGTCTCTCCGAGCCGCACTTCCCTTGAAAATTCGGAGCATATGAGCTTTGGGGCCGGGGCTTTTGCGGCCGGCTGATCCGCCGGTGCTGCGGCTGCTTTTGCGAAGCCGCCTTCCAGGCTGAATATCATGTCCTCGGCCAGATCGAAGTACCTGGTGTTGTTCATGTGGCCGTTCAGGTCCACGAAGCTGTAGGGCACGGTGAAGCTGCGCTCAGCTTTGCAAAGCTGCGGAGCGCTGTCTGCCTGCCCGGATGCTGCCTGGCCGACCGGCCGCGGCGCGGAGGGCAGGGCTATCTCGGCCCCGGTGGTAACGCCCTCTATCTCTATCCCGTGCTTTTCCGGGAAAACTATGGCGCGGGTGCGGGCGTCTATCAAAGACCAGATGGAGCTCGCCCTAAGAAGCGGCTCGCCGGCCTCGGTCTCGAGCGAAAAATAGCGGGGAAAAAGCAGGTGCATGGTGCGGCCCGGCCAGGAACGCAGGACCACGTCCTCGTCGTAGAGCGGCATGCGCTCGATCTCCGCGCGCTGCAGCGTGACTATCCACAAGAGCCCTCGGTCCAGGGTCTTTTCGCGGCCCATGCCAAGCTCTTCCGTGTGCGCGATGGCCGCTTCCTGGAGCATGGAAAACAGGACAGAGGTCCTGAGCCTTCTGTCCTTGTCCACGTCCGAGCTTTTAAGGCGGAAACGCCTCTCGTATATATCCATGAGTCTGCCTCTCGTCTGCGCTGCCGCAGCTTCTGCCTCTCGCTTGCGGGCCGGCTGCTATTGCTGCTGCTCTTTGGGGAGCCTGCTGTAGATGGCGCTCACCACATCGCCAAGGGTGGAGAGCTTCTTCCACTGGCGCTCCGGGATGCGCACATCGAACATGGCCTCCAGCTTGCATATGATCAGCACGAAGCCCATGGAATCTATGCCGGTGTCCGTGTTGATGACGGTGCTTTCGGTCAGCTCCTGGCCGTCCATCTCCGGAAAGCAGTCGTAGATGACTGTCTTTGTCTTTTCAAGTACGTCGTTTTTAGTCATTATATTCTCCGTTCTTTGGCTGTTATGCGTTATTTAAGCGGGATCTCCCAGCGTTTTATCTTTCCTGTTGCTGTGCGGGGCAGGGGCTCCGCCAGCTTTATGATGTCCGTGATCTGCTGGCCCCTGGGGAGGGTCTGCATCAGCGGCTGCACTCTTGCCAGTATATCCTTCTTTTCCAGCGGTCCGTAGTAGGCGAGCACCGGTCTTCCGGCAGGGCTCAGCACCGCTGCCAGCTCGAAAGCGGCCTTGTTATCCGCCGCTCCGCCAGGTGCTCCTTCCAGCGCCTTGGCCAGCGCCGCCTCGTACTCCGGCAGGAATATCTTGCTGCCGTCAGAGAGCACCAGCATGTCCTTCTTGCGCCCCGTAATGTGCAGCCTGCCGTCCGCGTCCAGAAAGCCCAGATCTCCGCTTTTGAGCCACTCGCGTTCCTCCGAAGTCCCGTCCGGGGCAACATCGCTCACGTAGCAGAACGCCGCCTTTGTGCTCTCCGGGTCCTTGTAGTAGCCCTCCATAACGCATGTCGGTGCGTAGATCAGCACCTCGCCGTCTTCTGCTATCAGGATCTTGTCGTCCGGGCAAATGTCCATGGCGAAAGGATCCCCGCCCGTGCTGATGGCGACCCCCGAACTGGTCTCCGTAAGCCCGTAACCGAAACTCAGTTGCAACCCCAAAGCCCTTGTATTTTCAAGTAATTCCGGGCTGCAGTCCCCCGCGCCCACAAGCACGGTCCTAAGCTCCGCATTGGCGCTCTGAGCCTTGAGCATGTAGGCCAGCTGGGCCGGCACCAAGGACACCACGGTAGGCTTAAGCCTTGCAAAATCCGTAAAAATGCCGCGAGTCCCGCTTCCCATGGCCACGCAGGCGCCGCAGGAAAGGCCCCACAAAAGCCCGCACACAAAGCCGAACACGTGGGCCAGCGGCAAAACGCAGAGCAGCACGTCCCCGGCCGCAAGCGGCAGCTTCAGCGCCCCGTTCCAGGCACTGCTGCAAAGGCTCCTTGCAGAAAGCATCACAGCCTTGGACCTGCTCGTGGTGCCGGAGGTAAAGAACAGCATGCTGTCAATGGGCTCTGGCCTCTCACTACGGCGCTTTACCTGCACGTAGAATTCCGGATCAGAAGCCCAGACCAGGTCCGACTCCGTAAGCCCAATAAGCTCCCTTAAAAGCTCCTCCGGCAGGCTCTCGTCCAGCATCACTATCCGAAGCCCCGCCAGGCTTGCCGCAAACACCTCTATTACGCAGTCTATGCTGCACTCCGCAACTACAGCCACGCAGCTGCGCCCCTCGGCCCCAAGCAGGGCAGCTCTGTCCTGCACTTTTTCCAGCAGCTGAGCGTAGCTGAAAACGTGGTGGCCGTCCTTCAAAGCAGGCGCATCCGGAGCAGTCTTTGCGTAGTATTCAAGTAACTCTTTAAAGTTCGAAAAACGCATCTCCAAACCTCCATGATAAAAATATAACACAATATCAGAAGTAAAAAAAGGCGCAATTATCAATAACGTAATAATTTTTTAATCTTTTTAATCAATTCTATTGAAAAGCCCGTTTTATGGGTGTAAAATCAGTTTGATTGTTAAATTATCAACGAACACAGGAGGCAGCAAATGGATAAAAATGTTCGTATCTGTATAATCGGCGGAGGCCCTGCAGGACTGTCCGCAGGCATGTATCTGGAGAAGAAGGGTTACGAGAACTACACCATCCTCGAAAGATTAGACCGCGTAGGCGGCAAGTGCTGGAGCCCCACTTACAACGGCAGGCGCTACGAGATGGGAGCCATCATGGGCGTTCCTTCCTACTACGCAGTGCACGATGTAGAAGAGTTCTGCGGCATCACCCACGACGGCCCGAAACTCAACCGTAACTACAAGAACGGAGCCGGAAAGGTAATAGAGCCCTTCGAGCCCAAGAAGAACATCTTCAAGATCCCAAGACTCCTCAAGATGAAAAAGCAGATCAAGAAGTTCGGAGAGCTCCTTGAGACCAAATACAAAGGCTACGACATCAATGGCCACAGAGGCGTTGCAGAAGGACGCTACGATGGCTTTGCAGTAACACCGGGCAGGGAGCCCGTAAGCGGCACCAACCCCAACCTTAAGGATCTGGCTCTGCCGTTCTCCGAATTCTGCAGGCTCAACGGCGTAGAGCTCGTCCAGGACGTCTGGATCGGACCCTACACCTCGTTTGGCTACGGCTATTTCGACGAGATCCCCGCAGGCTACGTCCTTAAGTATCTGGACTTCCAGACCACAATGAACTTCGTAAAGGTCAACCTCTGGACCTGGAAGAACGGCACCCAGTACATCTGGGAGCAGCTCAACGAGCACCTCAAGAACAAGGCACGCCTAGGCAGCAACATAGAGAAGGTAGAGCGCAAGGACGGCAAGGTCTACGTAACAGTAAACGGCGCCGTAGAAGAGTACGATAAGATCATCGTTACCGCTCCGCTGTACATCCCCGGGACCCGCGCAGACGGCCAGAAGGGAATGGTAGAGTACTTCGACGCCCGCGAGGACGAAAAGGAGCTCTTCTCCAAGATCGATTACGAGCGCTACGATGTACTTGCAGTAGAGACCAAGCCGGAAGATCACCCGGAGATCTCCTACTACGTATTCGACAACATGGTCAAGGAGCGCCTGGGCCACCTGATGGTCTACTACAGAAGATGGAAGGACACCAAGGATCAGGTCATCACCACCTACGCTCTCAGAAAGCACAAGGACATGAAGGAGATCCCGTACGACACCTGCAAGCAGATGGTACTGGACGACCTTAAGGTAATGCACAACCCCGCATCCAACGTTATCAACGAGTGGTCTGTCTACTACTTCCCACACGTCTTCAGCAAGGACTATGCTGACGGCTGGTACGACAAGGTAGAGGCAATGCAGGACAAGTACGACACCTTCTACGCAGGCGAAGTCATGGCCTTCGGCGACATGGACGAGACTGCAGAGTACTCCCGCGAGCTCGTAGAGCGCTTCTTCTAAGTAAACATTGAACGGCACTTGGGGACGGTTCTTGGGTGCCGGCACATGGGGACGGTTCTTAGGTGCCAACTTCAAAAAACTTCTGTGAAGTTGGCACCTAAGAACCGTCCCCGAGTGCCGGCACCCAAGAACCGTCCCCAAAGTGCCGTTCACAAAGGAGATAAACATGAAATTCTACAAAGACCACTACGATGTTATCGTGGTCGGTGGCGCGCTGGCCGGCCTCTCGTCCGCTCTTATGCTTGCGGACAAAGGTCTGGACGTGCTGGTCCTTGAAAGGCACAACCTGCCCGGCGGCATAGCCACCAGCTTCGTGCGCGGAGGCATAGAAATAGAAGCCTCCCTCCACGAAATGATGAGCATAGGCTCCAAGGAGCACAGGCTCAAGGTAGGCAAGTTCTTCGACGACATGGGCGTGGACATAGACTGGCTCAGAGTCCCGGAGGCTTACCACGCAAGCCTTCCCGGCCTGGAAGTTACCCTGCACCCCGGCTTCGAGACCTTCGCAAAGGAGGTGGACGCCGCGGTTCCCGGCACTTACGAAAAGGTCCTGAAGGTCCTGAACCTCTGCCACACCGTGTTCGATTCGGTAAACGAGCTGTCCATCCACCCCATGAGCAAGCCCCAGATGCTGCTCAAGCACGAAGCCTTCGTAAAGACCGCAGGCTACTCCACCAAGGAAGTCCTGGACACCTTCGACCTTCCGCAGAAGGCTCTGGACCTGCTTGCTCCGTACTGGATATACGTAGGCAGCGGCTTCTCCGACCTGCCCTTTACCATTTACTCCGTGCTGATGGCGGACTACGTGGGCTACGGCTCCTACATCCCCCGCAAGTTCAGCCACGAGATGTCTCTTAAGATGGCAGAGCGCGCGGAGGCCATGGGCGTCCAGATCGAATACCGCCAGCACGTGGATAAGATCCTCGTAAAAGACGGCAAGGCCTACGGCGTGCGCACAGCCCGCGGCGACGAGATCCACGCGGATTACGTCATCTGCTCGGCTTACCCCAACTCGGTCTACACTCACATGATAGAGCCCGCCTCCGAAGTTCCGGCCAAGGCCATCAAGATGGTCAACGGCAGGAAGCTTTCGCTTACGGCTTTCTCTGTGATACTCATACTGGACAAGACCGCAGAAGAGCTCGGCATCAAGGACTACAGCGTGTTCCGCGGAACCACCATGGACACGGACGCCTGCTATGAAGAGCTCAAGGGCCTCGGACCCTACCACTACATAACCTGCATCTGCCACAACCTGGCCAACCCGGACGCAACGCCCAAGGGCACCTGCTCCTACTCCATAACCACACTGCCAAGGGTGGACGGCTGGAAGACCGTCACCGCGGAGGATTACGACAAGGTAAAGCACCAGGTGGCAAACCAGCTGATAGAGTACATGAACGAGTACCTGGGCTTCGACCTCAGGGACCACGTCCTGGAGTGCGTCATAGAAACTCCTATGACAGTTGCGCACTACACCGGCATGTGGAACGGCTGCATCTACGGCTACTCCCACAGCATGGACGACCACATAGTGGCAAGGCTGCAGACCGCAGAAGAAGAGAAATTCATTGAGGGCCTGGAGTTCTCCGGCGCCCATCAGATATCCGGCGACGGCATGGGCCCGGCCGTTACAAACGGCAGAAAGGCCGCCAAGAACGTCCTGGATGATATCAAAAAGAAGGAGGCTGCCGCAAAATGAAGATCAAAGGATTCTTAAAAGACGTAGGCGGCGCTTCCCGCGTCACCAAAAGAAGGCTGGCAGCATTCGCAAACGCCTCCGCAGTTCCGCAGACCGTGGACCCCATAGGGGATGTCTCCCGCGAATGGCACCCCGGCGCGCTGGAGCTTGTCGTAACTGATATTCGCACCGCAAGCCCAACAGCCAAGACCGTGCGCTTTGAGCGCGCAGACGGCAAAAAGCTGCCCATATTCTACCCGGGCCAGTACATCTCCCTGGCGTTCAATATGGACGGCCGCACAGTCTGCAGGCCTTACTCCATCTCTTCCGCGCCTTACGAGGCCAGAACGGACCGCCCCTACGCGGAAATAACGGTCCGCAAGTCCAAGGGTGACGGCTACATTTCGGACTACATCAACGACCAGCTTGAAGTAGGCACCCGCGTGATGGGTTCCATGGGCCTCGGCCAGTTCTACTGGGAGCCCCTGCGCGATGCAAAGAACGTCGTTGCTCTTGCAGGCGGCGTAGGCATTACGCCTTTCGTATCCATGGCCAAGGAAGTTGCCCACGGCACTCTTCCTATAGACCTTACCATACTCTTCGGCTCCGTAAGCTCGGACGACATAATCCTTAAGGACGAGCTTGCAGCCCTGGAAGGCGAGCACGTCCACGTCGTCCACGTCCTCTCCGGAGACGAACCGGACTGGAAGGGCGAAAGAGGCTTCCTCTCCGCAGAGCTTATCAAAAAGTACAGCAAGGGAGACTGCAGCTACTTTATCTGCGGCCCCCAGGCAATGTACAGGTTCCTGAGGGAAGAAGTGGCCAAGCTGGACGTTCCGGCAAGGCGCGTGCGCTTTGAGGTGTTCGGCCAGGCCAAGGACGTTACAGTCTTTGAGGGCTACCCCAAGGAGCTTGCGGACAAGACCTTCCAGCTGACAGTCGTCAGGGGCATACAGAGGGATGTCATCCCCGCAAAGGCCTGCGAATCGCTGGTGACAGCCTGCGAACGCGCTGGTATAATATTACTGACAGACTGCCGCAGCGGAGAGTGCGGATTCTGCCGCACCAAGGTGCTTTCCGGAGAGTACTTCGTAAGTCCGGAAGGCGACGGACGCCGCGCAGCGGACAAGGACTTTAACTACGTCCACGCCTGCTCCGCTTACCCGCTCTCCGACATGACTATCAAGATCCCCATCGTATAGGAGCAAGAAATGGTCAAAGAAGTAAACCCCAGGATCCATGTAAACGAAATGGATTACCCGGTAGACGGGCATCACTGCGATGATCCGGAAAAGGCAAAGCTCGTAAAAAAGCTGGCCCTTATGATAACAGACAACATCCCCAGGAAGCTGCCCGGAGGCATGAAGGAAAACCACATGGATTTCTGGATACTGGACAGGCTGCTCACCAAGGATGAGGTCAAATTCATGCTGAGCTTCAAAAAGCGCCGCGTGGGCAAGACCACAAAGGAGCTTGCCGCAGCCAACGGCATGTCCGAGGAAGAGGCTCAGAAGGTGATAGACCACCTGCTCTGGATAGGAATACTGGAGCAGAACAGGGACAACGCGGACCATCACATCCAGTACTGGGTGCCCAAGTGGGTAGTCGGTTCCGGAGAGTACATGGTAGAGCACCCCACGCTGGCTGACGAGCACCCGGAAGTTGCCACCATGTTCAACCTGGCCCCGCAGGAGCCGCTGGAGCTGGCCTCCAAGCTGATCCCGCCGGGAGGCGCAGGCATAGGCATGCACGTAATACCGGTCGAGAAGGCCATAGACGTGTCCTCCAGGTCCGAGAGCGTGGAGCACCTTTCGCACTGGCTCAACAAGAACGACAAGTTCTGCACCATGGTCTGCGCCTGCAGAAAGGCCCAGCGCATAAGGGGCGAGGGCGTCGGAGATATCGAAGGCTATATGTGCATAGGCGTCGGAGATATTGCCGAGTACCTTGTGGAATCCGGCAAGGACGCCCACTACATTACCCGCGAGGAAGCTCTGGAGATCATTGAGCGCGCGGAGCGCAAGGGCTATGTGCACCAGATCACCAACCTGGACGGCCCGGACCGCATAGTTGGTATCTGCAACTGCTCGCCGGGAAGCTGCTACGGTCTGAGGACTTCGCAGCTATTCAACACGCCCAATATGTCCAGGTCTGCCTACAGGGCTCACGTTGACGTGGAAAAGTGCGTGGCCTGCGGCAAGTGCGTGGAAGTCTGCCCGGCAGGTGCTGCAAGGCTCGGCCAGAAGCTCTGCAAGAAGGACGGCACCAAGGTCAAGTACCCCATGAGGGAGCTCCCGGACGACCACGTCTGGGGCGAGGACCGCTGGGATCCGGGCTACCGCGATACAAACAAGATAAACTGCTACGATACAGGTACTTCTCCGTGCAAGACTGCCTGCCCGGCGCACATTGCAGTCCAGGGCTACCTCAAGATGGCCTCCGAAGGCCGCTACGAGGAAGCTGTAGGCCTCATCCGCCAGGACAACCCGTTCCCGGCTGTCTGCGGCGCTGTCTGCAACAGGCGCTGCGAGGACCGCTGCACCAGAGGCACCATAGACGATCCTGTAGCAATAGACGAGGTCAAGAAGTTCCTCTGCCAGTGGGAGCTTTCGAACCTGGACAAGTTCGTTCCTATCTGCGACAACATGGACGGAGAGCAGTGGACGGACTACCCGATAGCCGTTGTAGGCGCAGGCCCCGCAGGCCTTTCCGCTGCCTACTACCTCAGAAAAGAGGGCTATCCGGTAACTATATTCGATAAAGAACAGACCCCCGGCGGCATGCTTGTGCATGCTCTGCCGAACTTCCGCCTGGAAAAGGACGTCATCAAAGGAGAGATCGAGATACTCCGCAAGATGGGCGTGGAGTTCAAGATGGGCGTGGAGGTAGGCAAGGACGTTACCATTCCGCAGCTCAGGGAGCAGGGCTTTAAGGCCTTCTTCGTGGCTATTGGTCTGCAGGACGGCGGCAAGCTTGGCCTTGCAGGAGAGACCGCAAACGGCGTAATGTCCGGCATAGACTTCATGCGCAAGGTAAGCGCAGATCCGGATCACAAGATCAGCGGCAAGGTAGTCGTTATCGGCGGCGGCAGCATTGGCGCAGACGTGGCTCGCACAGCGCTCAGATGCGGCGCCGAGAGCGTAGACCTCTACTGCCTGGAGAAATACGAAGACATGCCCATGGGCAAGGAAGACCAGAGCGCCTGCGAATCCGAGGGCGTAGTGCTGCACCCGGGCTGGGGCCAGAAGGAGATACTCTGCGACAACGGCAGCATCCGCGGCATAGTGTTCCGCAAGTGCCTGTCCGTACGCGACAGCGACGGCCGCTTTGCTCCTATGTTTGATGACAACCAGACTGAAAACGACGACTGCACCACTCTCATCTACTGCATAGGCCAGAAGGTGGACTGGGGCAAGCTGCTGGAGGGCACCAGGGTAGAGCTCAACAAGAACGGCACTGCCAAGGCAGACCCCGTTACCATGCAGACCGCGGAGCCGGACATCTTCGTGGGCGGCGATGTCTTCACCGGCCAGAAGTTCGTTATAGACGCCATTGCAGGCGGCAGGAACGGTATGGTCTCCATCAACCGCTACGTGCACCCCGGCCAGTCTCTGACCATAGGCCGCGACCTGCGCGAGTTCATAGAGTTCAAGAGGCACGATATCGATCCGGGCGCTTACGACACCACCAGGCGCCAGAAGCCCGGTGTCAGGGAGGGGGACCCCACCAAGACCTTCAGCGATCTGCGCGAGCCGTTCACCGAGGACCAGGCCAGGATAGAGGCCGGCAGGTGCCTGCGCTGCGGCGCTACCTGGGTGGACCTCAACCAGTGCATTGGCTGCGGTCTTTGCACCACGCGCTGCCAGTTCGACGCTATCCACCTGCAGAGAGACCTGCCGCACGCAAGCGACATGTACACTGCGGAGGAGATGATGAAGGTGGTCGGTCCGTACGCTCTGAAGCGCGGCTTCAAGATCATCAAGAGGGCCATCACCGGCAAGTCCGACTACCCCACCGAGCAGAGCTAACGCATCAGGGGGACGGTTCTAAAAGTTCCAACTTCACAATTGATCGAGTGGTTAGCTGCCATGCAGCCAGCCACTCTTTTTAAAATGGCACTTAGGGACGGTTCTCAGGTGCCAAGTTCACAAATCCAGAGACTGGCTTTGGCTGCGCACTGTTTTTATGTGATAAAGGGTTTGGCACGGGTGCCTGCGTTTGATGAAAAAGACTGTGTCCCAGAGGGGCAACCAGCCTCTGCAAACAAATAACAACAAAACAGAGGCAGCCAAAGCCGCCTCTGTGATAAATTATGAAGTTGGCACCTGAGAACCGTCCCTAAGTGCTAGCACCTGAGAACCGTCCCTGAGTGCTAGATTACCTTCTTGGATTTGAGGTCTGCGAGCTCTTCGTCGGAGAGGCCGAGAAGGCCGCCGTAAATTTCCTTGTTGGCGCCGCCAAGCTCAGGGGAGCACTCGTAATCCGGCTTGAACTCGGAGAACCTGGGAGCGAATCCGGGCACCTTTACCTTGCCGAGCTGCGGATGCTCGATCTCGGTCATCATGCCTCTCTCGTAGTACTGCGGGTCCTTGGTAATGTCGTCAACGCTCAGGAGCGCGCCTGCAGGGATGTCTGCCTTGCAGAGAATATCCATAGCGGTGAACTTGTCGTAGTTAGCCAGCCAGTCCTTGATAGCGTTGTCGCAGATCTCTCTGTGCTTGAACCTTTCGCGCGGAGTAGCCATTTCCGGGCAGACGTCCTGCTTAAGATCCGGGCGGCCGATAACATCGCAGAGGTTGTCCCACTGGTTGCTGCCGGGATGGCGGGAGCAATAGATGTGGACGTAGTCGTTCTTGCCGAAAGGCTTGCAGGGATAGGTGTCGGACGGAGCAACGTCTTCCAGCGGCATGCCGTTTCCGACTCTGCGGTTAGGAACGCAGCCGTTGTTGTAGTAGGGCTCCCACTGGGACCTGCTGAGGCCTATCATGAAGTCCTGCATAGCGCAGTCCACGCGCTGGCCGACACCGTAGCGCTCTCTGTGCAGCAGAGCGGTGATGATGCTCATGGCAAGGGCAATACCTGTGCCGGAGTCTGCAACGGAGATACCGCACTTGATCGGCTGGTCGGGAAGACCGGTAGCGGATACCATAACGCCGGTGTGGGTAGCTATCGGGTCGAACGCAGGATAATCCTTGTAAGGACCGTCCTGAGCAAAGCCCTTAAGGGAAGCGTAGATGATCTTGGGGTTGAGCTCTTTGCAGTGTTCGTAGGTA
>CADALS010000005.1:0-26567 GCA_902788795.1 uncultured Eubacteriales bacterium
GAAGCCTTGCCGCAAGATAGGTCGTAGGACTGCTTCCAGTGCCAAACGCAAGGCCGGGGTCTATCTCCACTACAAGCTTCCCTTCCTTTGCCTTGTATTCCCTCCATACAGGTTTTACAACTATTCCGGGAGCTATCTCAAAGGGCACATAGTACTCTTCCCACTTATGCAGCCAGTCCTGATCGTCCACTATTGCAGAACTGTGGTCGTAAGCCTTGAGAAACTCTGCCAAAGCTTTAGGCAAGGCCTCCTTTTCTCCAAGATACAGCTTTATATAGGCCCTCTTGGAGAGTTCTTCTATAAGCTGCCTGTCCACAAAGCTGCCTGTATAGCCCCAGGATTCCTCCTTTAAGGCCTCCACGTCCTTTGGATCTCCTATCTCAAGCTGCTCGTATCCAAGCTCCGCGAGCCTTTCTGCAGCCTCCTCCACGGCATCTGCCGCAGGATATATAGTGATCTCTTTATATTTCAAACCGTTTCTCCTTTGGACATCATTGTTTTACTTATTATATCATTAAATTATATGTGAGTATGTTAAAATGAACACAAAAAAATGTTTACAGTTTATGTTCGTTTGAGTATAATGAAATCGAGCACAAACAGGCTCAAACCAAGATCACGATTTTTCGGAAAGGATGTGCATACCAATGGGCAAATTTGTAGCAAAACAGACCAAGAACGGCGGATTCGCTTTCAATCTCAAGGCCGGCAACGGAGAGATCATCGCAGTAAGCGAGACTTACACCACTGAAGGCGCTTGCCTCAACGGCATCGAGAGCGTAAGAAAGAACGCTGTAGAAGCTAAGCTCGAAGACCAGACAGTAGAAAACTTCGAGAAAGTAACAAACCCCAAGTTCGAGGTCTACAAGGATAAGGCTGGCGAATTCCGCTTCAGGCTCAAGGCAAAGAACGGCGAGATCATCGCAACTGGCGAAGGCTACAAGGCAAAGGCTTCCTGCCTCAACGGAATAGACAGCATCCGCAGGAATGCTCCGGACTCCCCTGTAGTTAAGGAGTATTGATCCGCTTATTAAACTCGTAAAAAAGCAGCCGCCTTCGTGTGGCTGCTTTTATTTATCGGCACCTTCAGCAGCTGAAATGCTGCTAATACACCCGGCAGAGCCGGAAGGAGAAAAAAGATGGCAGGACCAAGAGGATTAGGTCCAAGGGGTTTTCTTACTGACGAAGAAAAACAGAACATGCCGACAGTCACCAAGGAGCTGATCTTCCGCATACTGGGCTATCTGAAGCCCTACTGGCTGCAGTTCTTACTGGTGTTCATTGCAATTCTGCTCTCGGCGGTAGTAGGCCTGTACCCTTCGATAATAACAGGCCGCATAGTGGACCAGGCGCTTGGAGGAAAAGACCTGGCACTGCTCATAAAGCTGCTGCTTTTAGCGTTCGGAACGGTAATGGCATCGCAGATAATAGGCGTTGTTGAGAGCTACATAAACTCGTGGATCTCAAGGCGCATTATCTTCGACATGAAGAACCAGATGTACGATCATCTGCAGCACATGCCCCACGCCTTCTTTACCACCGAAAAGCAGGGAGACATTATAACCCGCATGAACACGGACATCAGCGGCGTTTCCTCTGTGATCTCCGGCACCCTTACCAGCATAGTCAGCAATATAGCCACAGTCATCACGACCCTTGTGGCGCTGTTTTCCATGAGCTGGCAGCTGGCGCTGGTAGGCATCGTGGTGATCCCTCTTCTGATAATCCCAACTAAAGCTGTGGGCAAGACCCGCTGGAAGCTAGCTTCCGAAAGCCAGGCCAAGGCGGACGAGATGAACCAGCTTATAAACGAGACCTTAAGCGTTTCCGGTTCCATGCTGGTAAAGCTTTTTACCAGGGAAAAGGAAGAGTACGACAGGTTCGTAAAGGTAAACGAGGAAGTTACGCAGCTTTCGCTTAAGGAGACCCGCAGCGGCAGCTGGTTCAGGGTGGCTATGGGCATGTTCGGACAGATAGGCCCCCTGCTTATCTACTTTGCCGGCGGCTACTTTATAATAAACAACCTGGATACAACGCTTACTGTCGGTACCATAACGGCTACCGTGGCTCTGGTGAACCGCCTCTACAGGCCAGTGGAATCCCTGCTGAACATTGGCGTGGACTTCACCAGGTCTCTTGCGCTGTTCACAAGGATCTTCGATTACTTCGACAAGGTCCCCGCGATCGTTTCTCCGGAAAACGGCAAGAAACCGGAGGTAAAGAACGCGGACATAAAGTACGAGCACGTGAGCTTCTCCTATATACCTGAAAAGCCCCTGCTTACAGATATAGATTTTACTGTGCCCGGCGGCAAGATGTACGCCATAGTTGGCCCGTCAGGCTCCGGCAAGTCCACCGTCGTGAACTTCCTGCCAAGGCTTTACGACGTTGTAGGCGGCAAGGTAACTATAGGAGGCGTGGATGTGCGGGACTTTGACCTTCAGTACCTTCGCGACTGCATAGGCGTGGTCACCCAGGAGACTTACCTCTTCAACGGGACGATCAAGGAAAACTTGCTTTACGCAAGGGAGAGCGCCACGGACGAGGAGATCGAGCAGGCCTGCAAGATAGCCAATATCCACGACTACATAGTTTCCCAGCCCGATGGCTATAATGCCGTGGTAGGAAACCGCGGGCTCAAGCTCTCCGGCGGAGAAAAGCAGAGGCTGTCTATAGCAAGAGTAATACTTAAGGATCCCAAGATACTGATCCTGGACGAGGCTACCTCCGCACTGGATTCTATCTCCGAGAATTCCATTCAGGAGGCCCTGGAACACATGATGGAAGGCCGCACGAGCATAGTTATAGCCCACAGGCTCTCCACCATACTCAAGGCGGACAGCATACTTGTGGTAAAGGACGGCGTTATCGCCGAGCAAGGCACCCACGACGAGCTTCTCGCCAAGGGCGGCGTCTACCGCGAACTATACGAGACCCAGTTCCGCAAAGTAATCGACATGGAAAAAATGTAAATTGTAGAAACGAGGGACGGTTCTTAATCCTCTTTTTGGTAATTATTACCACAGCGCGAACCGTCCTTTTTGTTAATGTTGTGCTGTTAATATTATCCATTTATGTTATTATTAGACAGAATAACAGTTAGGAGGTGCACATGCCAAGACACGCAAGAATAAAGGTCAAAGACGGTATTTATCACACTATAGTTCGCGGGATCAATAGACAAATGATCTTCGAGGAGCCAGCTGACGAATCGGCTTACTTGTCTTTCTTGTTGAAATATAGGAATGAATGCGGCGCCAAAGTCTTAGCCTACTGCCTTATGACCAATCATGTTCATTTACTGATACAGGAGTCAGATGATAACCTTGAAAAGATATTCCGGAAGATCAACACGGCATATGCTATGTACTTTAATAATAAATATTTAAGAACAGGGCATTTATTCCAGGATAGATTCAAAAGCGAAGTCATAAAGGATGAACGGCAATTGCTGCAAACGGTCAGATACATACACAGAAACCCTGTAAAAGCCGGACTGTGTAAAAGTCCTGCTGAACACAGATCCAGCAGCTACAAGGAGTACCTTGGGCTGTCTGAACGCATGATCTGCGATACCCATCTTATCCTGGAGCTTCTTGGCGGAGAGGATGAATTTATTAAATATAATATGCAGGAAACTGATTGCTCTTGCATGGATATAAATGACGGACCTCGGTTTCGAATCAGTGATGAAGAAGCTATAAAAGTATTAAGAACCATAACCGAAGAACCGCCCCAGTCGTTTTTTAGGCGCATCAACAAGGCCCGGCGAGACGCCCTGATATGTGAACTGAAACAGCAACACTTATCATACACTCAGATATGCAGGCTCACTGGATTCAGTAAAGCTGTAGTTTCAAGGGCCGTTTCGGCAAACAAGGATGCTGAGTTTTAAAAAACGGGCGGCCTTAAGGTCACCCGTTTTACATAATTTTACAAAAAGAGAATTATGAACCGTCCCTCGTTTCTACCATCACTTCAGGAGGTTGCCGAGGAGGCCGATGACATCGCCGGCATCGAGGCCGTCGGAGAGGTCTATGCCGCTCTTTTTCTTGGTGGTCTTCTTGGTGCTGGTGCTGCCGGAACCAAGCAGTCCGCCGATAAGGCTTCCTACGTCTACGTTGCTGAGGAGCGAAGACATAAGGTTGGTGGTCTGAGCTGTCTTAGCTGCCTGTGTGGTAGCGGTCTTTGTTTCAGCTGTCGTCTGCTGTCCGATAAGGCTCATAAGAAGAGGAGCTGCTGCGGAAAGTACAGAAGAAGCCTGCTTCTGGGTAACGCCGGCCTGGTTTGCAACTGCCTTGATGGTGGAGTTGGTCTGGCCGCCGAAAAGGTGCTGGATGATCTTGGAACCATCTTCCAGGTCTACATTCTTGTAGAAGGAAGAGATATTGGAAGTATCATCGTTTGCGTGATAAGCAAGAGCCTGAGCAAAGCTGTCAGCTGTGGAAGACTGGCTAGCCTGCTTGTTTGCGCCTGCCAGAAGAGAAGGCAGAGCATTTGCAAGGATACTGGTAACGTCAGAAGTCTTTGTTCCGGTAGCCTGGCTTATTCCTGAAGTGCTTGATCCTCCGAGAAGGAGCCCCATTATGCTGTTAAGATCCATTGTTTTTCCTCCAATCAAATGAAGCATAATACTATACATATAAATTATGCACTTTTCAGGTACAAAATGCAAGATATTTGCTCAAAAGAAGAAAAATCGTGTATAATGTAAACGTAATTTTATGTTCAATAAATAAGGAGAAATCTCAATGGCTGAAAAGAAAGAAAAAAAGATCATAAAAGCCACCACAGAGTCTGTAGAAAAGACCGTCAAAGAGGCTAAACCGGTAGGCAATGCCGGCGGCCTGCGCACAGGAGCAGTAATACTCTGGGTAGTAGCCATCATCTTCGAGGTACTTGCTATACTCGTAATGTTCGGCAAGATCAACCTCACATTCATGCCCCAGCTCTGGCAGCTTATAGGCTTCCTGGTACTGGACCTTGCATGCGTCATCATCGGAGCTCAGCTCTGGAAGAAAGCAAACCATATCGACCCTGTCTCCAAGGCTAACAAGACCAAGTTCTGGCTGTGGAACAACATGGGCGTTATAGTCTGCTGCTTCGCGTTCTTCCCCTTCCTCATCCTTATGCTTCTCAACAAGGATCTGGACAAGAGGACCAAGACCATCTGCATCATAGCTGCTATCGTAGCACTGCTTATCGGCGGAGCCGCAAGCATCGATTACAACCCGGTATCCGCAGAGGATAAGGCAGCTGCAGTCGAGACCTTCGGCGACGAGCTCGTTTACTGGTCCCCGTTTGGCCACGTCTACCACACCCACACAGACTGCCAGGCTCTCAACCAGACCGAGACCCTTACAGAAGGCACAGTTGAACAGGCAGTTGCGGCAAACCGCACAAGGCTCTGCAAGTTCTGCGCAACCAGGGACAACATCACCACAGTTGTAACAGACGAATAGCTCACAAAAGCATTAAAGCGTTCCGGCTATACCGGAGCGCTTTTTTATTTCCCGGATATGCAAAAAGGCTCCGAGGCCTCGTTGCGCCGGAGTCTTTTTGCGTGTATCAAAGGAGTACTATTTATGACCCTGATCTTCTTTTGTTTACCAGTCCAGTCCTGCCTTGGCTCTGATAGCCTTGTTCCTTTCGGTATCGCGGCCGTAGTTGCAAGCCTTGAGGTCGTCGATGATGGACTGGTCTGTGTTGTCCATTCTCGGAAGAGGAACATCCTGCTCGTAAGCCAGGATCTTCTGCACCTTCTTAATATCAACATTGCGGACTGTGGTGCCGTCTTTGAGAGCTATCGCGGACGCAACGCCGGCTGCCTGGCCTGTAGCGATGCACTGCGGGATCAGCTGAAGAGCGGTGATAGCAACGTTGTCTGCGGAGGCGTGCCTGCCCGGGCAGAGGAGGTTCTCTATCTTCTGAGGAACTATGGTCCTGTACGGGATCTCGATAGGAACTGTGGAAGGAACCGTGGAGTGCCATGCTATTACGTCGTCGAACTCGCTGTATGTAGCGATATCCAGCATGGTGTAATAGTATTCGCCCCTGAGCCTTCTGGAGCACCTGCAGCCGAGCTGCGGTGAGATATCGTAGATGAAAGCGTTGCCGAACGCTTCAGGCAGCATCTCGCGGCAGAACTCTGTGACCTTGCGTACGGAATTTCTGACCTCCAGCTCTGTATCCCTCATATCCTTGAGGTCTATGCAGCTCTTGCCGGACAGCCAGTTGTTCCACCACACGACATCGTTCTTGCCTGCAGGGAAGCACATGGTGCGGAATCCGCTCATCTTATTGATCTGGTCCGCGAAGGATCTGTAAGCTTCCGGATGAGCCTGTCTCCAGCGGTAGTAAGCGTTGAAGTCTACTCCGCCCATTCTCCATACCAGCGCTGTCTCGTTGTCTCTTCTGGCCTCAGGATCGTTGCTAACAGGCCTGGTCTCGAACGGAGCGCCTGTCTGAGCGAAGATATCGCCGTCGCCTGTAGCATCGATGACTATCTTAGCCATTATTGCCTGACGTCCTGCCTTGGATTCAAATATGACGCCCTTTATCTCGTTGCCGTCCATGATGGGCTTGGTTCCCCAGCCGTGGAAGACTATCTTGATCTGCGGAAGCTCCTGGATCATAGCATCCATCTCCAGCTTCAGAGCTGTCGGCTCGAAGTAAGGAGCTCTTACGATGTAACGGTCCTTGGGATCGAAGTTTACGCAGCCGTGGATGCCCTGCCAGCGGTCAAGGAGATGAGGATCTCTCTTGCCGATATCCTTAAGGGACGGCCCAGTGATGCAGTCCGGCGCGTTCTTTTCTATTCTGGTGAACCACTCTTCCTGAAGTCCGCGGACCATGGAGTGGTTGAGCCAGCTCATTGCGGGGACCATCAGGACATAGTCGCCTGTAGCATCGCCGCCGAAGTAGCCGTAACGCTCAAGTATGATGATGTTCTCTGCGCCTGCTCTTGCTGCAGCAACTGCTGCGCTGTGGCCAGCCGCGCCGCCGCCAACGATCAGAATGTCGCAGCTGTCGTATATCTTGACTTCCTGCTGCGGCTCGAGATAAAACTTGTCCATAATGACCTCCGTTTATCGTATAAATACAACTATTGTCTATTTAAATGATATATTCATAACAACAAAAGGTCAATTATTAGATAATTTCACGGGGTGTAAGCGTCAGTTACAGCAAACAATACGTCACGCGAAAACAGAGCCCGGGGCTGTCCGGGCTCTGCCTTTTAGGAGGTCTTTATTATTATGAAGAAATAGATACTAGTTTATAACGCCCTCTGCCTTGAAGGCCTCGAGCTCTTCGTCGGAGAAGCCAAGCGCGGAGAATATCTCGTAGTTGTGCTCTCCGAAATCAGGAGCTGCGCTCTTGTACTGTACAGGTGCTTCCTTCATCTTGATGGGGCTTCCGATAACTGTCAGATCTCCGGATTCGGGGTGATCCTTGTGTGCCGGCACCTTAACGAGCATCTCTCTGTCTACAGCTATTGCAGGATCGTTTGCTGCCTTTTCGCAGTTGTAGATCTCAGCTGCGGGAACGCCTACAGCGTCTATGGCAGCTACTGCTTCCTTTGCTGTCATGTGGGATGCCCACTCGTTGATTATGTCCTTGAGCTCCTTCCAGTTGCGGTTGCGCATCTCGGTATTGCAGAACCTGGGATCTTCGGCAAGTTCAGGCATGCCTATGGCTCCGGAAAGGAGCACGAAGTGCTTGTCTGTGCCGGAAGCTATTACGAAGAAATCGTCCCCTGCCTTGTAGCAGTCGTAAGGAGCGGATGTAAGGTAGCGGCTTCCTGTAGCCTTGGGGCTCTTTCCGGTGTAGACGTAGGTCATCATCTTGGCCTCCATAGCGGAGAAGACGGAGTCTACAAGGGAAACATCTATGTAGTTGCCAAGGCCGGAGGTCTTGCGCTCGAAAAGGGATGCGCAAACTGCGGTGGCAACGTTGAGAGCTGCGAACATGTCGCCTATCGCAACGCCTGCTCTTAAAGGCTCGCCGTCAACAAGACCGGTAACGCTCATGCAGCCGCCCTGAGCCTGAGCTATGATATCGTAGCCGGGCTTGTAGGAGTTGGGGCCACTCTGTCCGTAGCCGGAAATGGAAGCGTAGATAAGGCTGGGGTTAAGCTCCTTGCATGCCTCGTAGGAGAATCCGAGCTTAGCCATAACGCCGGGCCTGTTGTTCTCCACGAGCACGTCTGCGGACTTTACGAGCTCAGCAAAGAGCTTCTTTCCGCCCTCGCTCTTAAGATCCAGAGCTATGTCCTTCTTGTTCCTGTTGAGGTTTCCCCAGTACATGCTGCGGCCGGTCTTCTCCTCTATAGGCTTGGCGTTTCTGGTGAAGTTTCCGCCGCCTCTGAGGTTTTCGATCTTGATGACTTCAGCGCCCATATCGCCCATGATCATGGTGCAGTAAGGACCTGCAAGGAAGTCCGTGAAATCTATGACTCTGATACCTTTAAGTAATTCTCTGCTCATTATACTATACTCTCCTATTTAAGTGCTCCAAGCACTGCGTCGTTGCTCTGGCCCTGAAGCTCTGCGGGGCCTGCGATCTCTGCCGGGCAGTTCATCATGTGGGCAGATACCATGCTGACCTTCATCTTGCCAATGCCCGGCTCGTCCACTTCCTGGAACATGCCTCGCTTGTTGGCTATGTTATCGTTCTCCAGGATCTCCTTGTAATCCAGTACCGGGCAAGCGGGTGCGCCTGCTTCGGAGATCTCAATGAAGACTTCCTGCTTGGTCTTTGTGGTTGTCCACTCGGTAAGGTGCCTGTTGATAGCTGTGGTAACAGAAGTGTCCTTCATCTCCTGCTGGAACTCCGGTGTATCAAGAAGGTTTGGTACTCCCAGATAAGCGTGGATCTTGCGGAGGAGGTGCTCCTGGTTAGCTGAGATGCACTCGTAGCCATCCTTAGTCTTATAAAGACCACGCGCTCCTATACGTTCCTTGGTAGGATCGTCGTTAACGCCTGCAAGGCTCTGGCCCGGGGTCGGCATCCTGCCGTTCACATAGTAGTGAGCGGTAAGGGTGCACATGGATGCTATGATGGAGTCAGTCATGGCTACATCTACCATCTGGCCCTTGCCTGTCTCGTTCCTCTTGTAGATGGAACCGATAAGTCCTACAACGAGGTTTATGGCTCCGAAGTAGCCGCCTACATTGTAGCCCATCTTCATGGGCAGGCTGTCCTTGTAGTTGGTGATGGTCATGCTGGCGGTGAATGCCTGGGATACAAGGTCGTTGCCCTTGATATCCTTATAGGGACCGGTCTGGCCGTAGCAGGTCAGCGTTCCGTAGATGATGCTTGGATTTGCTGCCTTTACGGTATCGTAGTCTATGCCTTTTTTCGCAAGGTACTTCATCGGTTCAGCAGCAATGAATATGTCTGCTGTCTTCAGAAGCTTCATGAGCATCTCGTGACCTTCAGGAGTTCTGAAGTCGAGGGAAACGCTCTTTTTGCCGCTGTTGAGGTTAGCGTATGTAGCGGATACGCCGTTGACTATTGGAGGAAGCTTTCTGGAGTCGTCGTCCGGGTCATTGGGGATCTCTACCTTGATAACTTCTGCGCCGTAGTCTGCCAGGAATCTTGACGCAAACATGGCGCCTGTGGACATTGCAGAATACTCTACTACTCTGTATCCTGTTAACATTTTCTCGCTCATGCCGGTCCTCCTACTTTATAACTTTCTTCTCACGAAGCTCTGCCAGCTGCTCTGCGGAGTAGCCGAGGGCTCCGAACACTGCATCGTTGTCTTCGCCGTGGAAGGAAACTGCCCTGTCCACGCCGCCGGGGTACTCGGACATCTTTACCGGTGTACCTCTTACGACTGTCATAACGCCGTCGCTGAAAGGAACGTCCAGGAACATCTTCCTGTCCTCGTGGAGCTGCTTGCATTCCCACATTTCCTTGAAATCTCTTACCGGGCTCATGGGGATCTCAGCTTCAACGCAGATCTTTTCCAGCTCTTCTGTGGTCTTGGTCTTTACCCACTCAGCTACGATCGGGTAAAGCGGATCTCCGTCTATGTTTGCGGACTTCCAGCGAGCTCCGTACTCTGCGAATCTCGGGTCAGATATAAGATCTTCTCTGCCCATTACCTTCATCAGAGATTCGAATTCTTTCTGGGTCTCGCAGGAGATGATGACATAACGGTCCTTGGTGAAATATCCGTCTGCGGGGCCGGCAACGCGGTCGTCGCGGTTGCCTATAAGTCCGGGAACATATCCGAACTGAGCCATAGCCATCTTGTCTATCTGGCCTGCAACTATGCTGTCGATAAGAGCTACTTCTATCTTTTCGCCCTTGCCTGTCTTCTGGCGCCTTACCAGTGCTGCCAGTACAGCTCCTGCAAGGTTGATGCCCGCGCTGATATCTCCCTGGGGAGCGCCCGGTACCAGAGGCTCACGGCCCGGAAGACCGGTGACGCTCATAGCGCCTCCCATGCCCTGACCAATAATGTCAAAGCCCGGGTAGGTCTTGTAGTCGCCGGTCAGTCCGAATCCGGATATCGAACCATAGATGATATTGGGGTTGAGCTCTTTGCAGACTTCATAGGAGAAGCCAAGCTTGTTGAGCGCATTGGGCCTGAAGTTTTCGATAAGCACGTCTGCTTCCTTAACGAGACCTGCGAAAAGCTCCTTGCCTTCCGGGGTCTTCATGTTGATGGTAACAGACTTTTTGCCTTCGTTGGCGTTTCCGAAGAAGCAGCCTACTCCGTGCTTTCCTGCTGCGCCGTCTCTGTCGAGCTCGGTGATGTTTTCTACTTTTACGACGTCAGCGCCGAGGTTCTTCAGAACGCTTGCGGAGTAAGGACCCGCGAGAGCTATCGTGAAGTCTACGACCTTGATACCGTCTAATATCTTTCCTGCCATTGTTGTACTCCTTGATACTTAAGTGGGCCTATTCCTTGGGGCAACGCTTCTGGTAAAGAGAAGCCTGGTTGCTTTGTATCGGTGCTCCTACTGCGTTGCACATCTCGATGGACAGCGGCAGTATCTTTTCGAGGTCTATACCGGTATCTACGCCCATGCTCTCTGCCATCCATACGAGGTCTTCTGTACCGATGTTGCCCTTTGCTCCGGGGATGTAGGGGCATCCGCCCATAGCGCCGAGAGCTGCATCGAACTGCCAGATGCCTTCTTCCATAGCTACGAATGCGTTAGCCATGCCCATGCCGCGTGTATCGTGCAGGTGGATGGAGAGGTTGTCTGTTCCGAAACGCTCAACAAGAGCCTTGGTGACCTTCCTGGTGTGATCCGGGTTGGAAACGCCTGCGGAGTCTGCAACGCCTATGTTCTTGACGCCGTGCTTAAGAGCTACGTCGCAGATCTTGAAGACTTCATCCAGGGAGATCTCTTCGCCGAACGGGCTTCCGTAGGTGCATGCCAGAGCCAGCTTAACGTTGAGGCCTCTGCCTTCGTAGGTGGTGAGCATATTCTCGAAATCAGCTATGCACTCGACTGTCGGCTTGTTGGAGTTGCGCTTGTTGTGCTCGTTGCTTGCGGAAATGACGAAGCATACATTGTACATTCCAAGGCCTATGGCTCTTTCTACACCGCGGCCGTTGAGTGTGAGCGCTGTGATGTTAGCGCCGGGGATGTTCTTGGTGTAGTTGAGGATCTCGGTGGTAACTATGTCAGCGTCTGCAAGCTGCGGTACCCACTTGGGGTGTACATATGATGTGACCTCCATGGTGGTGAGTCCTGCATCGATCATCTTCTTGATGTATTCGAGCTTGGTCTCGGTGGAGATGGGGTTCTTCCAGTTCTGCCATCCGTCTCTGGGAGCGGATTCGTTTATTATTATTCTCTTAGGTAAAGCCATGATATCCTCCTGATAGCTAAACTATTTCTGCTTTTGTCAGTAATATAAAAACACACTTCGGAGGTCTAATCAAATCGACTTTAGCATAACTGTTATGATGCACAGACCAGGGGACGCGTCCTGAAAGCACCCGCATTCCTTGTATTTACATATATATAAAATAGCTGCTCTGAAAACAGAGCAGCTATGGTGCAACACAGTTATGAGTAAAAGGAATATAGATCAGGCCCCAAACAGCCCTTAAAAACTACCTGCCGTCTCTCCTGCGCGGAAGAAGATCTCCTTTATACTCGTAGTTCTCCCTTACAAAATCCGAGATCACCCTGACGCAGGGGTTGGTGTTGTTTACATTATATACAAAGCCCACATTGGTAGTGTAGTTTTCTGAGAGCGGGATGAACGCGAAGTGCTCTCCTGCCATGTACTCGTAATTCTTGGAGAGGACCGTTACAGTATCCCCTTTCGCAAGGATATCCAGAAGATGCGGCACGCTGTCCGCCTCAGCCTCGATATGCGGGGTGAAGCCTGCATCGTTTCCAAGACCTATTATATTATCGTAACCCCTGGAGGACGATGTTCTAGACATGGATACAAACTTTTCGTCCTTAAGGTCCTGGATCGAGATGCTCTTCTTGCCGGCAAGCGGATGGCACTTGGAAACAACAAGGCACTCCTGATAAGGATGTATAAGTATCTTTTCTATTCCTTCCGCTACGGGGCAGCCGCCTGTAACGGCGCAGTCTATGGTACCGATATCCAGAGCGTGAATAAGCTCCGATGTGGGCATGGACTTTATATCCAGCAGTATGTCCTTGTGCGCAGCTGTGAACTTCTGAATGATATCGAACACCGCAGGCTCAGAAGACGTCCTGTGGCAGCCCATGCGTATGCGGCCTGTCTCCCCTTTTTCCGCAGCCTTGGCTCTTGCTATGCCTTCTGAATACAGATCCAGCAGCTTGATGGAATCCCTGTAGAAGCTCTCCCCTGCAGGAGTCAGCTCAACGCCTCTTCTTGACCTTGCGAAAAGGACCACGCCAAGTTCTTCTTCCATCTGAAGGATGAGGCGGCTCAGAGCAGACTGGGTTATATAGAGCCTGTCCGCGGCCTCGGTATAATTAAGAGTATTTGCAAGTGTGAGGAAACATTCTATATTGTCTATCTTCATAACTGCCCCTTTATATGCCTTCGGTGAAGATCTTCCGTACAAATAACTACATTCTATATGATAACACAATTGAACTGCAGATGTAATGCCTGCCTACTGACTTCATACGTTTTTTGAATCAGAGTTATGCAATAAACATTGTGGATTGACGTGCAGCCGTTTTATATAATGGCACCGAGAGATAGGAAGACCCCTCTCTTACGACTATTAAGTGTATTGTTTAAATAATGAAAGGATGTACACAGTTATGAAAAAAGTTCTTGCTTTAGTCCTGGCACTCGCAATGGTAGTTTCCCTTGCAGCCTGCGGCGGCGGCAGCAGCAACAACGGTTCGAGCACAAAGGCTATTGAGCTCACACTCGGCCACACCAACAACACAGAGCATCACTATCACACTCTGTCCGAGGCCTTCAAGAAGGCAGTTGAAGCAAACTCCAACGGCGCCATCAAGGTCAACGTATTCCCCGCTGAGCAGCTCGGCTCCGGCCAGGCAATGCTCGAGAACGTAAAGTCCGGAACTCAGGACATCGTACTTGACCCGGATGCTTACCTCGCAAACTACAACGACCTGTTCAACGTTTGCTCTCTTGCATACCTCTACAGCGACTGGACCCAGACCGACGCTTTCCTTCAGTCTGAAGCACGCACCATCCTCGAGAAGGCTGCTGAAGATTCCGGATTCATCATCCTCGGCTGGACTGCTAACGGTTTCCGTTACTTCACAATGAAGAACGAGATCAAGTCCGCTGCTGACTTCCAGGGCAAGAAGCTCCGCTGCGGCTCCAACCAGCTCGTAATCGACCTCTTCTCCGCACTGGGAATGGCTCCGACCTCCCTCTCCATGTCCGACACCTACAACGGTATCTCTACCGGTACTGTTGACGGCCAGGAGAACTCCCTTGCAAACATCGTTGGCTACAAGTTCTACGAAGTAGCTCCTTACGTTGTAGTTTCCCGCCACATGTACAGCTGGGAACCGCTCATCATGAGCAAGGCTACATGGGACAAGCTCACTGCTGACCAGCAGAAGATCCTCAAGGAAGCTGCTGAAAAGGCCTGCGCAGACGACTACGCATACTGCAAGACTTCCGAAGATTCCGACCTCGCTACCATCGAAAAGGCTGGCGGAAAGATCGTTAAGATCGACGTTACCGAGCTCAAGAACAAGATGACCCCGGTCAACCAGAAGTACACCCAGGGCAAGAGCGCTGAGTTCCAGAAGCTCTTCTCCATCATCGAAAAGATCAGCAGTGGCAAGTAATATACATACCATGCATTAAAGGCGATGAGGCTCAGCCTTATCGCCTTTAAAAATAACAGGAGATAAACAATGAAAACCTACAACAAGATCATCACCACGATCAATAAGGTAATGGAAGTACTCCTTACCGCTACAGAAGTGCTGATGCTGATCGTGCTTCTCCTGCAGATCATCCAGAGATTCGTAGCGTTCATACCAATCCCTTGGTCTCAGGAATTCCTCACGTTCCTCCTCGTAGCGAGCGTATTCCTCGGAGCACCTTCCGCAACCAACAACGGCAAGCAGATCAGACTTGAGTTCTTCGTGGACTTCTTCCCCAAGAGAGTCGGAGCAGTTATCCTCTGCATAGCAGACCTTATCGCAATCGTATTCCTCGTAATCATATGTAAGGATGCTTTCGGACTCGGACTTGAGTACATGCACACCATCATAGGTGCTAACCCGGTATCCCTCGGTATCCACTACATGGCAGTATCCATCGGATTCGGAGTAATGGCACTGAATTTCGTAAACCTTATCCTCAAGAGGATCCCCACCATCCTCGGCAAGGACACCGAAGAAACAACTGAGGAGGCAGCATAAGCATGACAGCATTCTTACTTATAACGGCAGCTATACTCCTGCTCCTTGCGGTTCCAATCGGTGTATCCCTGGGTGCTGCATCCTTCCTCACGATAGTAGCAGGCGGCGTTTTCAAGACCCTGATCGTTACTCAGAAGATCATGGACGGCGTTAACAAGTTCTCCCTGCTCGCTATCCCGATGTTCACACTGGCCGGCGAAGTAATGACCATGGGCGGTATCTCCGACAAGCTCATATTCCTCGCCAACAAGCTCGTAGGAAAGTTCAAGGGCGGCCTCTCCATGGTAACTACCCTTGCCTGCATGTTCTTCGGAGCCATCTCCGGTTCCGCAACAGCAACAGCTTCCGCTATCGGCGGCATCATGTGCAAGCCCATGGAAGAAGCTGGCTACCCCAGAGATTACACAGCAGCAGTCATCGGTTCCTCCGGACTTCTGGGACTCATCATCCCGCCCTCCGGCACAATGCTCATGTACGCTATAATCGCTGACGTATCCGTCATCAGGATGTTCACAGGCGGAATAATCCCCGGCATCATCATGGGCGTATCCCTGATGGTAATCGAATATATCCGCGCTAAGAAGCACAAGTACGGACTCAACAAGTTCGAGATCGAAGAGTTCAAGACCATGAGCAAGAGCAGGATGCTGATCTACTCATTCCTGGCTCTGCTCTCCCCGATCATCATCCTGGGCGGCATCTACTCCGGTAAGTTCACCGTTACCGAGGCTGCAGGCGTTGCAGTACTCTACGGTATAATCGTTGGATACTTCGTCTTCAAGAAGCTCACCATTAAGGGCATACTCGAAGCATGCAAGAAGACCGGTATCGGCGCTTCCATGATACTCTTCCTGATCGCTGCTGCAAGCGTATTCGGCTGGATGCTGACAGTTCAGCAGATCCCCAACAAGCTCGTAGCTCTGATCTCCGGTGTTACCAACAGCCCTGCAGTAGTACTTCTGCTCTGCAACCTGGTACTGCTTGTAGCAGGCGCTCTGCTGGACAACGTAGCAGCCATCACCCTGCTCACACCGGTCATGGTACCCCTCATCAAGGCTTACGGAATAGACCCGACCTTCTTCGGTCTGGTAATGATCATCAACCTGTCCATAGGACAGATCACTCCGCCTATCGGAATGAACCTCTTCGTAGCAGCTAACATCTGCGAGGTAAAGGTAGACAGAGTTATCAAGCAGAACTGGCCGTTCATAATCATTCTGATCGTGGACCTCTTCCTGTTCACCTATGTACCTCAGCTGATCAACTTCCTGCCCAACCTCATCCTCGGACCGGTATAGAACCATGATCTACCTGGTATTTGCGATACTGCTGCCTTCGATGTGCTTCCTTGACTACCGCGCTTTCCAAAAGCGCCTTGAAAAGGATCTCCAAAAGCAGCCGGACTACGAAACAAATGAAGCCAACTATATGGCCCTTTACGAAAGGCTCTGCACAAGGCAGAAGAGCATGGAGATAACCGTAGGTATAGTGCTTGCGGCTCTTGCACTGGTGCTGTTCGTATATGCCAGGTCTATAGGCTCATAAGTACATTCTTCCCCCCGGCAATCATCTGCCGGGGGATTTTTATACGCAATTTTACGATTTTGGGCAATGCCCGGAGGACTTTATGAAATACCTTGTCTGCAACGCAGGGAGCACTTCTCTTAAGTTCAAGCTCTACGAGATGCCTCAGCAGGATGTGCTCTCCACCGGAAAAGTGGAAAGAGTAAGAAGCACTACAGACGCTATCTTCCACTACGAAAACTGCATAACGAAAGAAAAGATAAAGCTGGAAAGCCAGAGCATTCCTGACTACGCGGAAGGCATAAATAAATACCTCTCCTGCCTTCTGAGCGCCTCTGTGGGCGTCTTAAATACGCTGGACGATATAGTCTGCGTCTGCTTCAAATCCGTGCTCTCAAAGGGCTTTTACGGGGTCCACGAGCTTACAGACGAAGTGCTTGCAGGCATGGAAGAGATGCTGCCTGTTGCGCCTGCACACAACATCCCCTATCTGGAAGTCATACGCCTTATGAAGAAACTGGTGCCCGGAGCAAGGCTCATCGGATCTTTTGAGACCGCGTTCCACACCACCATTCCCCTTGAGAGAAGGCTCTACGGAGCGCCCTACGAGTGGTACGAAAAGTACGGCATGATGCGCATGGGCTACCACGGAGCGTCCCACCGCTATGTTTCAGAAAAGGCTGCGGAGCTGCTGGGCTGCAGGAACTTTAAAATGATCTCTTGCCACCTCGGCGGAAGCTCTTCGCTTTGCGCGGTGCAGGACGGAAGAAGCGTTGATACCAGCTTCGGACTGTCGCTTCAGACAGGCGTCATCCAAGCCGAAAGGACTGGAGATTTCGACACCTTTGCGGTCCCCTACCTCATGGAAAAAGGCCTCAGCCTGGACGAGATATTCACCCAGCTTTCCAAGAACGGCGGCCTTAAAGGACTCTCCGGAGTAAGCGGAGATCTTCGCCAGGTGCAGGAAGCCGCGGACGCTGGCAACGAAAGAGCCAGACTTGCAATAAAGGTCTACGTTAACGGCCTGATAAAGACCATAGGTGCTTTTTACGCGGAGCTCGGAGGGCTGGACGCTATAGCCTTTGCGGGCGGAATAGGAGAAAACTCATCTATGCTGCGCCAGAGAGTCTGCGGAGCGCTGCGCCATCTTGGAATTAAGCTGGACGTAGTTGCTAACGAGCAGAACCGCACCGTTATAAGCAGCCCGGATTCAACAGTCAAGGTCTTCGTTATACCAACAGACGAGGAAGCCATAGTAAGTAAGCAGGCTTTCGAATATCTGGCTGAACACTAAGCAGACACACAGATCAACCTGATAAATGCATAAAAAAGCAGCTACACCCTTTCGGATGCAGCTGCTTTATGCTTTTTAAGAATTATTAGCCTATTCTCTTGAGGTCGCAAGCCTCGCCTGCTTCGATCATAGCGTTGATCTTGTCCTCGGAGTAACCAAGGGAAGCCAGGATCTCTCTGGTGTGCTCGCCCATGAATGCTGCTCTCTCATAGGGAGGCAGGTCTGTGTCTGCGAACATGACCGGAGTACGTACCATGATGCGTTCCTCGCCGCTGGGATACTTGGTCTTGGTGAGGATGTCGGAAGCCCATGCCTGCTCATCGTTCATGATGTCAGCCCAGGTCTGGCAGAGTGCGTACGGAAGGTCTGCAGCCTCCATGCGGGCCTTGAGCTCGTCGTAGGTGAGGTTACCGATCTCGGTGACCATGATCTCATAGAATTCGTGGAGGTTGTCCTGAAGAGCGGTCTGCGGCCAGAACTTGGGGTTGCCTACGAGGTCGTCTCTTTGGAGAACTTCCTTGACGAATTTCGGATAGAGCTTGTCGTACTGCGGCATAGCCAGCTGTACCCAGCGGTTGTCCTTGGTCTTGTGGATGAGCTGGAGCTGGTTAGCGATCTGATCCCTTCTGAGAGGATATGTCATGGAGGGGTGACCATACTGAGCGGACTGGAGGTAGAGAGCTACATCGAATACGCCGCTGTGATAGAGGGAAACTACTACCTGGTCTCCTTCGCCGGTCCTGGATGCTCTGAACAGAGCTGCGATAAGGCCGGAAGCGAGGTTCATAGCTACCTGGTGATCTCCGAATCCTGCGATAGGAAGCATCGGGATGGAGTTGATGTCGAACATGGTACCGGTGATACCGCCCCTTGCGAAATAGGAGGTGAAATCGAATCCTGGCAGATCCTTGTCCGGGCCCTTTTCGCCGTAACCGCTTACGATACCCATAACGAGCTTAGGATACTTAGCCTTGAGTGTTTCGTAGTCCAGGCCGTTCTTCTTAAGAGCGTTGGGCCTGTTGTTGGTAACGAAGATGTCTGCTCCTGCGATGAGCTCTTCGAGTACCTGGCGGCCAGCCGGAGTCTTGATGTTAAGAGTGATGAATTTCTTGCCGGTGTTCTCCAGAGTGTAGGTAACGTCTTCCTTGTCTCCGTAAGGACGGCCTTCGTTTACTGCTGTGAAACGCAGGGAGTCTCCCATAGGAGCCTCTACCTTGATAACGTCTGCTCCAAGGTCTGCCAGATAACGGCAGCAGCACGGTGCAGCAACGAATGTTGCGAGCTCTACGACCTTTACGCCTGCTAATGGACGAGGTTTGCTCATGATGATTCCTCCTGTAATATTCTTAACTGAAATTTAAAATAGCCTCAGAAAGTCCTTTATAGGACGCTCTGAGACTATTTTACCATAGACTCTCAAATATTTGAAGTAAATTTTAGAATCGATTCTGATTTTTTTATGCTTTTTTGCATACCTTACCGGGGTTGAGGAGGCCCTTGGGATCGAAGACGGCCTTGATGCCGCGCATAAGTTCCATAACATCCTCTCCGGAATACTCAGCCAGCCTGTCTATAGACGCTGAGCCTATTCCGTGCTCTCCGGATACCATGGCGCCAAGGCCTTTGCCGCGTCCGTATACAAGGTCCAGGAAGTTCTGGGAACGCCTGCGGAATTCGGCTTCGTCCATGTTGTTGGCGCATATCTTCATGTGGACATTGCCGTCCCCTGCGTGGCCGTAGGTGTGGATGTCCAGACCCACTTCTTTTTCTATGCTCTTGGCGTATTCCACTATGTCTGCTATTGCGGTTATGGGAACTACGATATCGCACTCTTCCACGTGCTCGTAGCCTTCCAGTATGGCTTCAGGGCAGGCTCTTCTGGCTGCGAAAGCGTTCCTGATGCCCTCCGGGGTGTCGTAGACTACTACGTCCAGAGCGCCGCCTTCAAGGAGCACCTCAGCGGCGGACTCCATAAGCTCGTCCAGCTGGGCATCCGAGTTGCACTCGAATGTTGTTAGCAGGTAAGCACCGGCCTCCACGCCTTCTGCCTCGTGAGGATAGACCTGCTTGCCTGTAAATGCTTCTGCCATATCTATATTAGTTCTGGGCATGAACTCCAGAGCCTGAGGATCCAGGCCGGAAAGCTTGACAGTGGATACGCAGCGTATGCAGGACGGAAGATCCTCGAACACGCCAAGAAGGCTTACTGTAAACTTCGGCTGAGGGATTATCTTTAAGGAGATCTCAGTTATTATTCCAAGCGTTCCTTCCGAGCCTACCATAAGGTGCTGCAGGGAGTAGCCGGAGCTGTTCTTTGCTGTTTCCGCGCCGAACCTTACGACCCTGCCGTCCGGAAGGACTACTGTCATTGCTTTTACATATTCCCTGGTGGTGCCGTACTTTACGGCTCTCATGCCGCCGGCGTTTGTGGAGACGTTGCCGCCGAGGCAGGAATACACCTCGCCCGGATCGGGGGGATACATGGTGCCCTTCTCGACTGCAGCTGCTGCCAGATCGTGAAGGTATACACCGGGCTGAACGCGGACAATAAGGTTATCCAGATCCCAGCTGAGTATCTGATCCATCTTGGAGGTATCTATAACTACACCTCCGCATATAGGCGCGCAGCCTCCTGCAAGACCGGTTCCTGCGCCTCTAGGGATGATGGGGATATCGTTTTCGTAGAGTACTCTGCAGGCAGCAGAGACGTCCTCTGTAGACGCTGCCACAACTACAGCATCCGGCATGCCTGTGCCAGCGGAAGGCATCTCGTCGTGAGAGTATTCTTCTGCCACATCAGCGCCTGCAACTACTTTGCATGTTACGGCTGCCTTGAGCTGTTCGAGCACTTCGGGATCCAGTTTTTTGAATGTCATGATCGCTCCTTTTTTATACAGATCTTTTGTTGCATATTGTAACAATTATACCATAGTTGCAGATCCAGCAGGTATTCGAAAAACCTATGAAACACACAGATATTACAATATGTTATACCTGTGAAAAAATGTCGCCGGCGCCGTGAATAATAGTATCCCGAAAACCTTTGCCGTTAATATATAATATTATCAGTAAACAGGCTATTCGCAGCACAGGAGGTAATGGCCATGACTAAGGAGAATCAAAAAAAATACAACGAGAAGCTGAAACGCCTTCAGGATGCACTTGCCTTAAGGACTCCGGACAGAGTGCCGATAGACCTTACGGGCGGTACGTTCATGATACAAAGGACCGGCCACACCCTGGCTGAGAGCAATTTTGATGAAACTCTTGAGATAGCCAAGGAGGCGGCAAAGAAGTTCATGCTGGACTACGAGCCGGATGTAATGTCGGGCCTGGGGCTTACATTTGCCGGAGAAGGCCGCGGACACGAGATGCAGGGGCCCAAATGCTATCTGATCGCAGGCATGAGCAACAGCCCTATAGGCGACGATTCCATGCCTCAGTTCATAGAATTCCCTACCCTGCTCGACGACGAATTCGAAGAGTTCCGCACTGACTACACAGGATGGGGGCTGAAGAAGTTTCTGCCCAGGACCTCCTCTGTGCTCGAGCCGTTCAAGGACCTCAACCTGACATTCAGCCACAGAGGTATAACCGGGATCGTTGATGCATTCTCCACGCCCGCAATGCGCGAGACTATAAAAAAGCTGTGGGAAATAGATGATTTCTACAAAGAGTACAGGCCTAAATACGCCAAGGCACAAAAGGAGCTGGCCGATCTGGGCTTCCCCGAGATGACCGGCGGCCGCGCAGCAGTGCCTTTCGACAAATACAGCGACGATTACCGCGGCATGGTCCTGTCTTTTGTAGATGTGTTCGAGGATGAAGATTTTGTGCTTGAATACTGCAACAAGTTCCACAAGGAGCAGCTGGCAAGGCTGGAAAAGCTCAATCAAGACGGCAAAAATACCGGTAAACAGGTGTGGATGGCTCTGCACAAAGGCAGTGACGACATGATGGGCAACAACCTCTACCGCAAGTTCTACTGGAACCATCTCAGCGAGATAATAAGCACAGTATTCAAGCGCGGCATGATAACCAACATGTTCTGCGAAGGCGAATACAACAACAAGCTGGAGATACTCAGCGAGGTTGAACGCTGCTCAGCTTACTTCACCTTCGACAAGATAGATATCAAAAAAGCAAAAGAGACGGTCGGAAAGGTCTGCTGCATAGGCGGAGGTTTCCCGTCTCCTCTGATGATATACGCTACACCGGATAAGGTGGAGGAAGAACTTAAGCGCTTCCTGGATGTAGCCATGAAGGACGGAGGCTACATTTTCCGGCTTTCCGCAGGGATCAACGGCGCAAAGGAGGAAAACGTAGACAGGATGTTCAAAGTTCTCCACGACTACGGCAAATACTGATCAGCTCCTTAAACAGCTCTTTACTCTTTTGCAAAGCTCCGGCTCCACAGCCGGGGCTTTTTTACTGTAAAATGACTGTTCCACGATGGATGCGAGCTGGTCTAAAGCCTCTGCATCCGGACCGGCCAGGCTAACGGAAAGCCTGCGCAGGAAATGAGCTCCGCTCTCGCCCTGCAGCTTTTCCTGGCCCTTGGGCGCTTTGGACTCGCACCAGGCAAGCAGCCCGGCTGCGGTGTTTCTGTACCTGATGCAGGTAAGCTTGTATACAAGGCGCTCCTTCAGCTTTGCAAGCGCGGCCTTGAGTCCTGCAGATGCGCTGCCGCTCCTTACGGCCCTGCGGTTCGTCCGCCTGGAAATGCTTTTTCTGCGGAACCTGATGTTCCTGAGGGCAAGATATATTCCGACGACTGCTGCAATGATCAGCAGCGCGGTCATTACGTATATAACAATGACAGCAAACTCCGAAGGCTCGGAAACATCCGGTATCTGCTGATCCGGCCTTACTGTGTTTTCCGGCTGAGGCTTGGCCTCTCCTGCCGGGAAAAGCGATGCCAGCCAAGTACAAAAGCGCGTCCACTGGGTCCAGAGGAAGACAAACAGTCCCGTTACAGCTCCCCACACAGCCTTTGCAGCACTGACTATAAGATCAGCAAGGCTCTTAGCGCCCCCGCTGCCAAGGATGTACAGAATATAGGTCACAAACCCAGCCAGCACCAGCAGAACGAAAGGCACTGCCCTTCCGGCAAGGCTTGCGGACACGGCATCCGTTCCTGAACGCATAAGAGTAAGCGCCGTTACCATTACGACCATTGCAGCAATGATCAGCCATAAAGCGCGGTCCGAACCATGAAGCGGCAGGTAGCGCCGGGTAAACAGCAGCAGAGCGCACAAAACTATTGAGATATCAAAGCGCAGGGTAAGCTGCTCCGCGCTCATATCCTTTAGGGCGGCTCTTGCGCTAAGGCCGGAAGCTACGGCATAAACAAAGCCGGAGAACACTCTCAGCCTTAAACTGTCCGGCACGACATCCATGCCAAGCTCCATAGCAGCAAGCCCCGCTGCAGTAACTGCTGCAGCTATTGCGGCTGCCGGCCAGAAGCTCAGCTCTTTGGAGGCTGCAAAAAGGCCTGCCAGGTACGCAGCTGCAAAGCCTGCCAACGGGTAAAGCGCAGAAAGGCCGAAGCTTTCAGCCTCTGCAACTATCAGAATATAAACAACGAACCAGTAAAATACCGCTGAGGAGAACAGCACCCTTGCTGCCGCATATACAAGATGTGTACTTCTTTTCATAGCAGCAGCTCCGTTTCGTTTATGCAGCGCTGAGTTCCGCCGCCGTAGGTCACAACGCTCCAGGCAGCTATGCCGGCAGCGTCCGAGACCTTATCCTGAGCACTGCCCTGTTCTGTCCCAAACAGGAATATCTGCCCAAGGCTGTGGTTTTCCTCGGATATTGCGCTGTAAGGGATCTTTGCCGGGCCGCCCTGGTAATCTATCCCGGCCAGCGCGCTAAGAAGCATTATCTCCTGCTCGTCCTCCGGCCCGGGGCAGATGACACAGGAAGGCCGCGCCTCCTGCGGGCTGTCCGCATCCGGCTTTACAGTATATCCCGGGATGATAAGCGAGCAGCGCACGCCCTTTTCGGAAAGCCCTGTAATGGCAGAGCCTACGACAGACAGGGTCTTTTCCAGGCTCTCATCCACATGGTAAACGGTCCGGACCCCGGTGTTGGTCTCTGTCTTTTCTGCAACAGAATAGCTTTCCAGGTCTATAAGAAAGGCTATCCTTTTGGTATCCAGCTTTTCGCGGACGTTGACCTGCAGCTTGCCTTCTTTAGCAAAGAGCCTCCAGTTTATATCCCGCATGCTGTCTGTGGGAATGATGTCCCTGACGCTGTTTATAAGAGTCTGGTCTGTATAAAGCCCGTTTTTTGAAGGCTCAAACTCCGTCAGCCGCCTTAGCAGGAAGTTGACGTTCACATCTGTATGCATCGGGAATACTATTAGTTTAAGAGGCTGGGCCAACTGATACGCCTTGGATGCATCCGAAAGGCCGAATCCGTCGCCGGAAGACAGTCCGGCTGCAGGCACTGTGCATATGCCTCGCTTTACAGCCTTGTAGCGGTCCGTCCACGCCAGCTTCTGATGCGGCAATACCCAGGAAAATGTTGCTGCATCCTCCTCCGCAAACTCCGCGCATGCGCCTTCCTTTACAGGAAACGCAGCTCTGAGCCACACAAGCGGCAGCATCTTATCGTTTTGGGCTTCTATCTCGACATACAGCATCTCCCCCGGATAGGCAAAGACCTCCGGCTGTTTCAGCTCCAGGCTCAGCTTCTTAAGAGCATTCCTTGTCCAAAGCCACGATACAAGGCACACAAGAAAAAGCCCCGCAAGCAGCGCAAAAAGCAGCCCTGCTCCTATATACGCGGAAAACAGAGCAAAAGCTGCCAGTATCACCAGCCCTGCGGGAGTTACGAAATTACTTCTGGCCTGCTGCATCAAAACGCTCCATGCCGTTTGGGGGCACCGGGCAGCTGCCGAGTATATCGCCAAGGATGCTCTCGGCTCTCTTACCGGAGTGCACAGCGCTTCTTGTAAGCCTTACTTACCCTGTGGGCAAGTACAGGAATGAATATTTTTGTTACATCTTCGGGTGTTACGAAATCCCTGCCGGCTGCAGCAGCAAGGGACTTGCTCCCCTGGTAAAGGCAGATAGAGCCTCTTGGGGATGCTCCGCTCTCAAGATCCTTGCAGGTCCTTGTAGCCTGGACAAGGTCAACTATATAGGCTTTGATATGCTCGCTGACGAACACATTTCTTATCTCATTGCGCATCTGCATAAGGCTTTCAGGATCAGTCACTGCGTTTACTACGGAAAGGTCTGTTTCGTCCCCTAGAGTGCTCAGCATGCGCTGCTCCTCGTCCTTATCAGGGAAGCCCAGCGACAGCCTTATAAAGAACCTGTCCATCTGCGCCCAGGGCAGCATAAAGGTGCTTTCTCTTTCTACCGGATTCTGGGTAGCAAGAACAAAGAAAGGCTTAGGCAGAGCATAGGTGCTGTTGTCGACAGTAACCTGCCCCTCCTCCATTGCCTCCAGGAGCGCAGACTGCGTGCGTGGTATGGCTCTGTTTATCTCGTCAGCAAGGAGTATATTGGTAAATACCGGCCCGCGGACATGCCTGAACTCCCCGCTTTTCTGGTCGAATACCGTCATGCCTGTAATATCCGAAGGCATAAGGTCCGGTGTAAACTGTATCCTGCGGAAGCCGCAGCCCAAAGCCCTGGACATAGTCTTGATAAGCGTTGTTTTGCCGCTGCCCGGAAGATCGTCCAAAAGCACGTGACCGCCAACAAGTACAGCCATAAGTATAAGATCTATCTGCTCGGTCTTTCCTATGTAGACCTTAGCGGTCTCTTCCTTTATCAGTTTTACGCATTCGCTGACGTTCATATATGCACCTCCGAAAGCTATTTACCTGATTATTATAATACCTTAAAAGCTGTTTAATGTGAACCTATTATCCTTCGGATAGACATGCCCGAATACGGAGCCTTTGAATAAACAACTCAATCATGCTATACTTAAATGTACTAAAGCACTCGTACGGACTTACGAAAGGACATTGCCATGAAGCTGTCGCAGCTGCAGTACTTCGAAGTTATCTGCAAATACAGCAACATAACAAAGGCATCTGAGGTGCTGCATGTATCGCAGCCAACACTTTCAGGTGTGATCAACGAGCTTGAAAAAGAATTCGGAGTAACGCTCTTTTACCGTCAGCGCAACGGGATAACAATAACCGAGGACGGAGAAAAACTGCTGGAGCTCTCAAAAACAGTAACAGTGCCTGCGGAAAACCTCATCCAGAAGATGAGAGAACGCGGAAGCGCCAACCACACCGTAAGGATGGGCATTCCTATAATGACCGGCACCGTTATCTTCCCCCTAGTGTTCCGCATGCTTCAGGATCAGTATCCGGACACCAAGCTGGAAATCACAGAAGCTATCTCCCCGGACTCCATATCCATGGTATCCGAAGGCCTTCTGGACGCTGCGATAGTAAGCTGCGACAGACCCCTGCCGGCAGCCGTCGAGTCCATAACTATATGCAAGCTTCCCATAAGGTTCTACATGTCCATAGACAACCCGCTTGCCTACATGACAGAGCTGGATTATGCTACGATAAAAGATACTCCGCTGGTAATGTTCAGCACCAAGACTACTATTTACCGCTTTGTTATGAACGAATTCAGCAAGCTGGGCATAACGCCTAACATTATACTGCATTCCGGCAATCTGTACGCGATCCGGAACCTTCTTAACAACGACTCCGCCTCTGCCTTCCTGTACGATGGCATTCTGGATCCAAAAGAAGAAAATATTGCATGCATCCCATTGCCCGGAGATCCGCGCGCAGACATAAGGCTTATCTGGAACCGTAACCACAACCAGTCCGCTGGCCTTAAGAACCTTATAAAGATGCTTAAGAACAACCCCATAGAGCTCTGATAAAAAAACTCGCAAAAGCTTGC